>JAYYRF010000551.1:0-18935 GCA_036127535.1 Myxococcota bacterium
AATGCCACCGGTTTTTCGTCGAATCAATAGCCGGACTAAACCGAACAGCAAAATGATCGCGCTTCCCGCCAAAAGATTGAACCACTTGTATTGATTCTCTTCTTGTGGTTCCAAAGCGTCAATGCGCGGCATCTTTACCACCTTAGAACGAATATTGATTAGCTGCTCATCTTGAACCATCCAATCTGCGGCATTCAACATAAATGCAATGTTATTGGCAACCATGTCGGCGGATCCCCCGACGATTAAACGGGCAGGAGCACCTTGTGACAGCTTTTGAGGCTCGTCGTCGGTCGCTGCCGGAATCTCTTTGTGAGCAAAAAAAGAGTCCCATGTTCCTCGCAAACCAACGAGAACAGGCCACGAGCCCGTCTCCTCTCCCAAGGCTTTTCGAGAGAATGCTTTGGGATCGATGGTTGCCAAATTCTTAATCCGCCCGGATTCGGTCGAACTCGACGCCCACACTTTCCCTTCTACGCCCATCGGCAAAGGGGAAAGAAACTCCGTCGAAGAGACAAAGGGCGCCATGACCGTCTCTAAACCCCTCATAGAAACGACGTCCTTATTGATATGAGGCATTTTGGGTATCAAAGGATAATTGATCTGAACTTGTCGAACCACGGCCCCTTGCCGAACCGGAAACCCCATGACACCGTTAAACTTGCGATCAACCACGGAATCACGGTTAAATTGAACGCCATAATGAGCGAGAAAAGCCTCCATTCCGTGATAGACCGGCTCAGGACGCAGCATACGCAAATTTGGCTTGGTGTTGGTTAAGAACACCCCCAACGCTCCTCCACGCATCATAAACTGATCGAGTTGATATTGCGCACGTGCACCCAATGCACGCTGAGGCCCAACCACCCACAAAAGATCGACGTCTTCGGGAACATGCTCTTTACCACCCAGCGGAATCGATCTGAGCTCGTAGTTTTCTTGGAGCCGAGCCCGCAATGACTCAATCGGCCCACCGCCATTGAGCAAATCTGGCTCGCTGTGACCCGTAGAAATTCCCAATACCGGTTTGTTGTTGTCTTCTTGCAGCAATCTACGCAACGCGCGGGCGATGTCATATTCCAGCGTTTCTGTCCGCGTGATCGCCGGCAGAACCTCTTGGCGATTGCCATATACCAATGCCAAGCCCATATACACTTTTTTAAGCTCCGCATTGTTACGGCTCTTATAGCTATAGTTAATCGCCTCAATCCCGAAGCGGTTGGCTTCTGCTTCTAAATCTTTTTTATTGGTCGGATCGACCGATTCAATTTTCATCCAGCCTTGGCTATAGGCCTGCAACTCTTCTAATTTATCTTTTAAAATGGCTTCGTTGTTGTTGTACGGAACCTGTAGATCTGCTGTAAAATACACCTTCGCATACAATGGCTTGTCGAGTTTCCACGTCAGTGCCCTAGTAGAGAGATCGAGAGAGTACAAACCGCTCTCCGTCATATCAACGCGAAAAAAGTGACGCGAAGACCAACGATTGGCCAAAATAACAATCGTGATCACCAAGAAAAGCTGAATCCAGTTGTTCCAAATAATCGTTCTCTTCATTGCATTCTCCTGCGCTGCAATTGAAAAAACGCCAAGTGAAGAAACAATGCGATAATGGAAGCATAGTAAATCACATTTCTGGAATCGATGACGCCCCGTGCTAAGTTGTTGAAATGATACTCAAAGCTCATATACTGAATGACGGGTAACAATGAACTGGGTACCTTAGCTAAGGTATAACCACTCAGAAAAGGGAGCAGTGAGATTAAAAAAGCCAAGAGAAACGCAATCACCTGACTGTTGGCTGTCGTACTCGCAGCAATACCGATCGCCGTAAAAGCAGCGCCCAACAAAAACAGTCCCACATAACCGCCTATAACAGGCCCCCAATCCAAATCGCCCAACATCGAGAGCGTGATCGGATAGGTAAAACTCAAAACCAACGTCAGAATTAATAAACCCAATGCGGCAAGATATTTACCCAAAATCAGCTCCTCGTCTTTAATGGGCATGGTCGCCAATAATTCCATCGAACCACTGCGGGTTTCATCGGCAAAACTTCGCATGGTAATGGCAGGTATCAAAAGTAAATACGATAAGGCCGCCCAAAAAAATACTCCGCGCATGGATAAAATACCCGCCGAAAAAATATCTTGAAAATAAAGGGAGAAAAAACCGACCAAAGAGAGAAAGGTCGGAACAACGACGTAAATCAAAGAACCATTGAGATAACTGCGCCATTCTTTCTCAAAAATAGCCAAAACATTTCGCATACATCCTTCCAAACAAAAACGCGCGGGGAATTATAACGCGTGGGCGACAAGATAGCTTTTGGATTTTTATTTGGCTGATGCCGGTACGATAGAGACCTTCTCTCGCTTAGCCCATTGCTGCGCTTGGGCATAGGTCAATGGTGTGGATGTGCTCTTTTGAAAGCTCAAGGATGCCGTTTCGAAAAAACCTTCGATGGTGCGGAACATAAAGCTCGTATCGATCCAGCACGCTCGCATACAACCCTCGCACGAACCGGCTTCCATGAGTTGTTTACGATGATACTGCGCAGAGTGAAAGTACGACTCAAAGTCCTCGTCGAGGAAGTGCAAATGCTGATGCTGGGTGCGATGACATATGGTGAATTGACCATTCGGCGCCAAGCTGAAGTAGAGACGACCCGCATCGCAACCACTTTGTGGAAATCGACCCGTTTTTAGATAAGAACGACTGGCTTTGAGATATGGAGTCGAATTTAAAATCGGGTATCCCTCTTTCTTCATTGCTAAGAGCTGTTTATAGGCTACGTCTACGCGATTCCGAACCTCTTCCGCGGAAGAATTCGTATTCAGACCCATTTCTGGACGATATCGAATAAAGCGCGCTTCCCAATTTTGTACGCCCGCATCTTTGCTCTCTAAAAGCTCGATGGGCAGAAAGCTGATGGTAAACCCAATCGCCTTCGCAAAATGCACCAAAGAAGGAAGTTCTTCGAGATTTAAGTTGGAGACCACACAATTGATATTGGGAAGCCCCCGACCCTTCAGTCTAGACGATATATGCGTCATACTGCGCACAGCATCATCCCAAGAGCCTTCTTTCTCACAGATATAGTCGAAGCGTTCCGGATACAGAGAATCGAGAGAGATGGAGAAGTTTTCCAATCCCCTGTCGATTAAGTCATCCAGTCTAGCAAGAGGAAGACCGATTCCGTTGGTCAAAACACGGGTATTCAGACCTTGATCGAGAAAGCACTGGACGAGTTCTTCGAGATCGTCTCGCGCGAACGGTTCACCGCCGCCGATTGAGACCTGGGCAACCCCCAGCTTTTTCATCCGAGCGGCCACGCGGACGACCTCCGGAATGCTCAATTCTTCTTTCGCATTTCCGTAACGCCAAATTCCGCACATCTTACACGTCAAGTTGCACCGGTGTGTCACTCCGAAGTGAGCGTACACCGGAACAGTTCTCGTCAAGGTGGCCTTGGCGATTCGCGTGTAATTTTGGATACTAAAGCGCATTATGTCTCCAGATGTCACCTTATCATATCACAATATGATTCGATTGCCACCTACAAGGGCTCAAGAAACCTCTATGCAAGCTTCTTTTACGGCCTGTATCAGATGATCTACATCTGCCTCGGAGAGATTGGGGTGAACCGGGATATGGAGCAGTTCTTGGTTTGCTTTGGTCGCGTTGGGACATGTACGCTTGTACTCTTGAAATAGCGGATGATCGGACATGTCATTCATATACCCGACCGTCGTATCAACCCCTCTCTTTCGCAAAGCCTCGCAGAGCTGAAAGCGATTTTCATGATGAACAACAAAGCTCATATAAATCGGCTCTGCCCCTTCAGGGTATGTTGGTAACAGTAAATTTTGTGTCCCGCTGAGATGTACGTCGAGAGATTGACCATTCTTACGCCGCGCGCCATTGAGTTCTTCTATTCTAGAAAGCTGCTTCATACCGACAGCTGCTTGCACCGCAAGGGGTTTTCCTTGGGCTTTGTAGTATGAAGGAATCTCTTCATAGGTTCTCTCGGATTCACCAAAACGTTCATGTATTGGATCTTTTCCGAGCTTGTTCCCCAATACCACTGCTGGATGAACCGATGCCCAATAAATCGCGGGGTGAGTCGCCACAAACATCGCAAGACCCACGAGCGCTTCTTTTGCCATTTTTCTTCGAGAGGAATATCCACCATCTTCGACTTCTTTGCGGATAAAAGCCGCCACGTCCGGATCATCTGTCGTAACCATCGCTCCGGAAAGCGTCGTGATATTTTTGGTGAGACCAAAGGTATAGTAGGCCGCATCACCCCAAGACCCGACTTTCTTGCCCTGAAAAGATGCTCCGGTTGATTGTGCGCAATCCTCTATCACTTTTATGCCGTGTTCACGGGCAATCTCGCATATGGCTTCCATATTACAAGGAGTTCCAAAAAGGTGAGTGGGAACGACCGCCTTTGTTTTTTCCGTAATAGAGGCGCGAAAAGCTTCCGGATCCAGAACGTGAGAAGAGAGGCCAATATCAGCAAACACTGGCTTGGCTCCCAGCAGGGGCACCATAGCTGGAATGGCAAAGTATGTGAGACCTGGAATGACGACTTCGTCTTCTTCTTGAATCCCAAAGGCGCGGAGCAATAGATAGAACCCATACCGAGCGGACGGAACCATCACGGCATGCTGGGCGCCAATATAGGAAGCAAAATCTTTCTCGAACTTGCGCACGACCGAATCGTTAGGGCCATTTTGAGAGAGATACCGAAAAGCGGTGACCGCTTCGGCGGGAGAGAAACTGGGGCTGAAACGAGGAATTTTTCCAAAAGCCATCGAACACTCCTGATTTTTTGGATACAATTGAGCAGGACTATTTTACTAACCCAAGATTCAAAAATAGAAAATTGACGAAAGACAAATGAATTTGGGTTATATAGTCCGCGCGAAATATTGGAGCAGACTATGGCAATATTAAAGATTCTGGAAGCGCCGCACCCCATCCTTGAAAAAAAGGCGAGAGAGGTTCGTACAGACGAGTTTGGTCCCGATTTGGTAGAGAAAATATCGGACATGGTCGAAACGATGTACGACGCGCCCGGTGTTGGATTGGCTGCCCCACAAGTGGGTGACCCTCGTAGGATTATCGTCGCAGATCCCGGCAATGACGAAGGGAAAGCGATTCGCAAACTGTATCGAATGGTCAACCCCAAAATCATCGAGTTTTCAAAAGACAAGATCCCTTACGATGAATCTTGTCTTTCCGTACCAACTTTTTCCTTAAAAGTGCAGCGACATCGACGAGTCCACATAGAGTGGAAAGATGGACTGGGCAATTCTTTTTCCGAATGGTTCGAAGGGTTTCCCGCCATCGTGATTCAACACGAAATGGATCATCTTGTAGGAGTCACTCTTCTGGATCGCGCTTCTCGATTCAAAAAGAGTCGATATATCGCGCGGCGTAAAAAAGTCCGGAGCTAAACGATGCGTATCATTTTCATGGGGACACCAGACTTTGCCGTGCCCTCTCTCAATGCATTGGTCGAAGCCGGACACGATGTCATATGCGTCGTTGCACAACCCGACAAACCCAAAGGAAGGGGTAAAAAACTGGTTTCCCCTCCAACGATTGAACGAGCACGCGCTCTCGGTATACCAACCAAACAGCCCAAACGCATTCGAAGAGGGCCTTTTGTGGAATGGATGCAGGCCGCACAAGCCGACGTAGCCGTCGTGGTTGCATATGGTCGAATTCTTCGACCCAACTTGTTGAACGCACCCAAACGAGGATGTATCAACGTACACGCAAGCCTGCTGCCCAAATATCGGGGCGCAGCTCCCATACATTGGGCGATTATCAACGGAGAAAGTAAAACCGGTGTTTGCACAATGCAGATGGATGTTGGGATGGACACCGGCGACGTCCTAATTCGCCGAGAAACAAACATCGGTTCGGAAGAGACAACCGGAGAATTGTGGACACGACTCGCCCATATTGGCTCAACCGCTCTAATCGAAACGCTGGCGTCGATCGATCAAATCTCCCCTCAACCCCAAGAGCACGAACTCGCAACCCATGCACCCATGCTTCAAAAATCAGACGGTTGTATCGATTGGCAACAAGAAGCCCATACAATCTTCAATCGCGTGCGAGGCGTAACGCCTTTTCCGGGAGCATGGACCATCTTTCGCGGTCAAAAGCTCAAATTATGGACTGTTCGTCCCGTCGAGGCAAACGGTACCCCCGGAACCGTCCTCGTTGCCAAAAAGAAATTGATTGTTGCTACCGGTAGCGGTGGTATCGAAATACAAGAAGCGCAACTTCCCGGAAAGAAGAGAGGACTCGCGATAAACTTGATTAACGGAGCGAGGATCCAAGTGGGAGAACAACTCGGATAAATCTATGCCAATTATTAGCCCCTCTATTTTATCAGCAGACTTTTCACAACTGGATCGAGAGATTCAAAGCGTAAGCACCGCAGACTGGGTACACGTAGATGTAATGGACGGTAGATTTGTCCCAAACATCACAATTGGTCCGCTCATCGTCAAAGCTGCACGCAAGTGTACGGAAAAACCCTTAGATGTTCACTTGATGATTGTCGAACCCGACCGTTATATACCGCAATTTCGCGAGGCCGGTGCCGATTGGATTACGGTTCATGCAGAAGCCTGCCCACACTTGCATCGCAGTATACAACTAATCAAATCCTTGGGAGCCAAAGCCGGCGTAGCACTCAACCCGCACACTCCAGAGAGCGTTTTGGACTATATTATAGACGAACTCGATCTAATTTTGGTGATGTCGGTCAATCCTGGTTTTGGTGGACAAAGCCTTATCGAAAATATTTTTCCCAAAATCGAAAATCTCCGTAAGACAATTGATCGAAGAGGGTTAAGCACCCTGATTGAAATCGATGGTGGCGTAAAGACAAACAATGCTTGGCGCTTCGTCGAAGCAGGCGCTCATGCTTTGGTCAGCGGTTCCGGGATCTTTAAAGCCCCAAACAGACCAGCCGCGATCGAAGCCCTTCGCGCCGCCAAACGGCCTATGTAAATGGGGTTTCACATCTATCCCATACAAGTTTATTACGAGGATACCGATCATTCAGGCGTGGTCTACCATGCGAATTATTTGAAGTACTTTGAACGCGCTCGGGAGCACATGCTCGGCATAGATTCTCTGGTAGACCTATACCGTAACCACAAAATTGGCTTCGTTGTATACAAAGCAGATCTTACCTATTTCAAGGGAGCCCAGTTTGGAGATTCCCTCGAGATTCATTCCTGCGTTTCCGCGCAGAGCCCATACCGGCTTTCCTTTTCTCAAAATGCGTTCTTAGCCTCTTCGGACAAACCGTTGGTGAAGGGCACGATCCAACTTGCTTGCGTTCAAGAGCACAATTTAATCAAAATTCCCACCATGGTTCTCGAGGCGATGAAGCACTCCCATTTCTTGGAAGACAAATAGAGCGTTCTATGTCAATTTTTATCCAAAATCTTTTTATGAATAGGATATGAATCCGTTATAAGAGGAGAGAAAAGTAATCCACATTGGCCTCGAATAAATCACTTTCAAAGAATAGAATGATCTTTTGATTTGGATATTTGAATCAAAGAGATATCCTATTATAGGTATGAACAAGTTATCCGTTCAAATATCCCTTCGCTCGTGGAAAGGAATCAAAATATATGAAAACCTCACAGCTTACAATGACCATCGGAGCTGTTTCCAGAGCAACAGGAATACCGGTAAATACGCTAAGAACGTGGGAGCGAAGATACAAATTCCCAACGGCAGAGCGTTCTGATGGCGGTCAAAGGCTATACTCGCCAGAAGTAATTCAGCACCTCAACTTAATCAACATCGCCCTGCAAAAAGGTTTTCGTCCCAAGCAGGTGATGGGACTGGAGCGGTCTGAACTCGAAGCACTGGTGGGAAAGAACGCCCCCCCCAAACCAACAGAAGAAAACGAAGTCCAGTTGTGGGTAGACGCCGCAAGACGCTTGGACGGAGATTTCCTCGACGCGAGTTTTCATCTGAGTTCATCCCAGCTCGGTCTACAAGGCTTTGTCACCGAAAAACTCGTACCCTTCGTGCAAGCACTCGGTAGCTCTTGGGTGGAAGGAAAAATCCAAATATTCCACGAGCACTTCGCCAGCGAGAGAATCCATGACTTTCTCACCTCCCGCTGGAGACCTCTTAGTGACAAGGCCAGTGGCCCCAATATACTCTTCGCGTCTCTCCCCGGCGAAAAACACTTCCTCGGGTTGCATATGGCTGCCACCATTGTCGCGCTGTATGGCTTTCGCATCATCTTTTTGGGTCCACACACACCTTTGCTCGACTTGCAGGCATGTGCGTGGCAAAGCGACTCCAAAGCCATCATGCTGAGTATATCCGCCACCAGCGATCACGAAAATGTTTCGCAAAAACTAATTCAACTTCGAAAAAATCTCTCTCCCAACATACACATTGTCGTTGGCGGAAGAGGCGCTCCCACACACTTAGAAGGGGTAACGGTCATGACCTCCCTCACCGATTTGGCGTCGTGGGCAATCCAAATGTTTAATCACTTCAAGTTGAATCGAAAGCTCTAGCTACAAAAACGCAGAGAAGCAAGACGTTAACGTCGGATGCGAAAATTCATATCCCAAAGACAACGGCTTTTGGGGCAAGACCTTCGCACTGGTTAGCAAAAGGGCATCTCCCATCTCTCCGAGTATGACTCGCACCATAAACGCAGGCAAGGGCATAAACGCAGGCCTGTGCAGCGATTTCCCCAGCGTTTTTCCAAAGTCTTGGTTTTGTACTGGGTGGGGCGCCGTTGCGTTGAAGACGCCCCTGGCGTCCTTCGATTGCATCAGAAAGTATAACAGGTACACCATATCATCGAGCGATATCCAACTCATCCATTGTCGTCCGGATCCCACAGGGCCTCCAAGCCCCATGGAAAAGGGAAGAAGCATCTTTTGCAAAGCCCCGCCCTTTGGTGTGATCACAACTCCCGTTCGCATGATCACGCACCGAATACCGGCTTTTTTTGCATCTTCTGTGCTGCGTTCCCATCGCTGACATACATCGGAAAGAAAATCGTTTCCGGGCGTGCTGTCCTCTACCAGTTCCTCATCTCCCCTATCTCCGTAAAAGCCAACCGCGGAAGAAGAGATAAAAACACCGGGGGGCTTGTGCAGACCCGCGAGAATTTTTGATACACGAACGGTCATTTTTTCCCGAGAAGACAAGATCTTTTCTTTTTTTGACTTCGTCCATAAGCCGTTGATGGACTCCCCAGCCAAATGGACCACCGCATCCAGTCCCTCCCATTCCGACGGACGATGCATTGAAATCATTCCTTTTACGGGATTCTCTTTCCGTGAAACCCCCAATACGGTATGCCCAACAGAACGCAAGTACGAAGCCAGTTCACGACCAATTAATCCGCTGGATCCGGTAATCGCCACTCGCATGGGTGCGCGATCTCGATACGGCGCATGACGCCTTAAATCTTCCGTCGTGCGGTAGTGGCGGTAGGCAAACATTTTTTGGATTTTGTTTTCGATGATCTTTCCGGTAAAAGGGGGGCGCAAGACTGGAAGTCTATATTCGATATCGTCGTCCAAAAGAGATGTATGATCGTCTTGGTGCGTGAAGCGATGCACATGCTTCCAATAGGCAAACGGCCCCTTTTCTTGCTGATCGACAAAAAACTCTTCTTCTTGGTGATCGACGTGCCTAGCAACCATCGAAAGTCCAACCGGACCGAGATAGGTTTTGAGGTGAACCCGCGCCCCGGTCGAAATATCTCCAAACTGCTCTTCTTCCGTTAAGCCTTGGGTTTTTTCTCCTCCCTTCCAAGAGATGATTTTCACTTTCTCTGATGGAGGCGTGAGACGCTGCAATGCCTGTCCAGAAGCATGCCAACGGTATAAATCGGCTTTTGAAGCGGAAATAACACTTTGTTTTCGGAAGGTTTTCATGCTCTTGGTTAACGTCTTTTTATCGCTTGAGAAGAGAGCGGCGAATCTTTTCTTTTTGCACCTTTCCCATGGCATTCCGAGGAAAATCATCGACAAAGACATACTCTTTTGGACGTTTGTACGATGACAATTGCGCCTTTGCAATCTGGAACAGTTGTTCTTTATCAATGGGTCGATTGAGAATCAATACCATGACAAATCGCTCGCCCCATTCTTCACAGGGAATGCCGACACCGGCCGCTTGAGCGACTTCCGGTATTTCTAAAAAAACCGCTTCGATCTCGAGCGGATATATATTCATCCCGCCGCTAATCACGAGATCTTTGGCTCTTCCGGCGATTTTGTAATAGCCATCTTCGCTTCGACTGGCCAAATCACCACTTCGTAACCACTTTCCAACGATGGTTTGGGCGGTCTGCTCCGGTCTCCGAAGATAGGCTTGAATCACAGAAGGACCCGATATCCATAATTCACCAACCTCACCGGGTGATACGTCCGTCATGGTATGGGGATTGACGATTCGAAACGATGCTTCGGACACTGGAAAGCCGACAAATCCGGCTCGGCGCTCTCCGGAGTAAGGGTTGGAAAGAACAATTCCAACTTCCGTCATACCGTATCTCTCTAGAATTCTCTGTCCAAAGCGATCTTCAAAGGCACTGTGTATTGAAACCGGCAGCGGTGCAGAACCAGACGTACACAATCGTAAATGCGGAAAGACGTAACGCCCCGATAAAGAGAGCAAACGATAGTACAGCGTTGGAACCGCCATAAAGACGCTAATCTCACAATTCCTCAAAGCGGCCAAACATGCATTTTCTTCAAATTTTATCATCCAAACAGACGTACTGTTGACGTACAACGCGACGAATTGCGCCACAAACAGACCATGTACATGAAATAGTGGAAGAACGTGCAGCAATCGATCTTCTGCAGAAAAATGCCACGCAGTTGCCAGTCCCTCCACCACCGCTTTAATATTGGTATGCGAAATCATCGCTCCCTTCGGTTTTCCGGTTGTGCCGCTCGTGTACAGTAAAATCGCGCACGAGGAATCCGCAACCGCGGGTAACGATGTTAACGGTTCGATATCGGCCAATTCGCGCTGCATGTCGTCCAGAGATACGTATCTTTCATCCGAATGTATCCCGAGGGAAATCACCATCTTTGCCTGTGCATCATCCACATAAAAAGATGCCTCGGCGGCCGTATATCGATCGTTCAAAGGCAATATTGTTGCCCCATATGCCATCGATCCCAATAGAATCTGCAGCAGTGGAATGCTCTTGGGTAACTGAACGACCACCACATCTCCGGGTTCGATTCCACGGTGGGATAACCACGCTCCGAAGCACAGTACCTTGCGATGCAATTCAGCATAGGAAATCGACTCACCATCGATTTCTACCGCGTTTTTTTCCAACACTGTCCAATTATGATAAAGATGTTGATAGATTCCCATATGCTCATTCCAGGAATAAAAGATGATTTGGCTTTTGCTTGCATGTAATCAAGGTACCGAAAAAGAACAAGAACAAACCTGTTCTGTCGAGAATTATGCCCTCTTGGAGAACGAAGCGATCGTTCTCCCGCAAGATGCTTGCCAAACGCTCTCTTTACGCAGTCAAATATTGGGTGAAGGCACCCTTTCTCTGCGCTGGGAGCAGCACAATCATCAACTGCAACCCATTATATCTGCGAGCGGAGATGCTACGTTTCAGGGTTTGGTGCTGAACGGTTCCTACACACTGCGCGGGGAAAATGAAATCCGATTATGGAAACAGGGCTACCAAAGCTGGTGGTGGTCCGGTGTTACGGATCTCGTCGAACCCGAACTCGATGAATATGGCATCCCGCTCACTGGCGGAGATGATCATGGCACATCGGCTACCGAAGAGAAACCCTATAGTTCTTGGTGGAATGGTCTCGTTGGGAAAGAAGCGGGAGACAGTCTCTTATTCGGCGCACTCTCTTCCACCCGCACACGTGTTTGGAGTGCATTTAGCGATCACCAAGCCTGGCTTGTTTGGGGTCACCGTGGAGACGAAATTGCACTTGCAGACGGCGAAGAATTACACCTGGATCCGGTTTGGATCAAAACCCACACCGACCCATTTGATTTGCATGTAGAGTACGCACAAGCAGCCGCAGCATATCACCAACTGTAAGAAAGAACCGACTCTCCACCGGTTGGTTGGGCAACATGGTACACCTTCTACGCCGACATAGACGAACAAATCATTCGAGAGAACCTTGCTGTAGCCCAAGAACTCGCACAAGATCCGAATTTGGAAGCCATGACAGTGTTTCAAATTGATGATGGCTGGCAGAAAACGTGGGGAGACTGGCAGGCGAACGAACACTTCCCGTCCGGAATGGAACAACTCGCCACCGATATTCAAAATGCGGGTTTTACACCTGGTCTTTGGATGGCACCCTTCTATGTATCGACCAGCGCACCGATTTTTTCAGAGCACGAGGATTGGTGGGTTTTGGACGAGCAAGGCGAACCGATCAGATATGGAAATTTGGGAACCGGAGACTATGCCATCATAGATGTTACCCATCCCGATGCCGGCCCGTGGATGCGAGATCAAGTTGCAAAGCATAAAGACGCGGGCTGGAACTACTTAAAGCTCGACTTTCTCTACGCAGGGGCACAACGAGGACGGCGCTATCGCGATGTAACGGGTATGGAAGCCTTTCATATCGGAATGGAACTCTTGCGCGAAGCCTATGGCGATGCGTTTGTATTGGCATGTGGAGCACCAATGCTTCCCAGTTTGGGCTATGCCGATGCCTTTCGCACCGGCGCAGACATCGGTTTTGACTTTGATCCGGGCCCCCGACACGAATATCTGCGGTGGCAAACAAGAGCAACCATGTCTCGAAGCTGGCAAAATAAAACATGGTGGTGGGTCGATCCAGATCAAATGTTGCTCAGAGAGCCCTTTGAAGACCCACAAGTGCGCGGTTCCATCGTCGCCAACCTTCTCTCCGGAGGCAGTTGGCTCATCGGAGATGATCTACGCTCTGTACCCAGAGAGAGGCTAGAATTGGCGCTGCGAAAAGATATTGTTGCACAAGCAGGACAGCGAGTGAGACCCATCAATCCGCTCGCATACCCGAGCGGAGCAGATGTTGGCCCCGTGTCGGAATTGAGTATACCCGACGATCAAATCGCACCGCGGTGGCAAATGGAGAACGGAACCGAACTTCTTCTGAACATGAGCGATCGAAGTTTGGATATCGAAAGCTCCGGCGGTACCGAAGTATTTTCCAACACATCTCTTATCCAACGCACGCTCGAAGTTGGAGAGGGTGAAATTTGGCTTCCAGCAGACTGAGAAGACTAATCCAGCGAATCGGTCAGCGCGTAGCGTTGGTGTACCCACAGACGAATATCAGCCAATTCCTCCATACAAACCTCGTGGCCGACAGGATAGCTGTTTAAAACGCTGTCTCGCCTTTTATTGAAACAGAACTCGAAGGCGCTTTTCCCCTTTCGATACGGTACGACCAGATCTCGCGTGCCGTGACAGAAAAGAATCGGTAGGGATTTGTTGTCGAAACTCTCCTCGACTTTGAGTAGATTGGGCTTGACGAGATATCCGCTCATCACCACCAAGCCGAGCAATGGTTGTGTAAATCGCAACCCAACATGTAGAGCCATCGCTCCGCCTTGACTAAACCCCATCACAATGATTCGATTGCTCGGGATTCCAGCATCTATTTCTTGTTGTATTATATCGTCCAACAACATTGCAGATGCTTCAATGTCGACCAACGATTCGCGATCGGGGGAATCGGTCAAAGAGAGTATGTCGAACCAAGCTGGCATCTCTACCCCACCGTTGACGGTCACCGATCGCAACGGAGCATGCGGAAAGACAAAGCGTATATCAGGCAATTGCATATGCGGAACAACCGGTACAAAATCATCTCCGTCGGCTCCCAGCCCATGCAGCCAAATGATGCTACCCGTCGCCGCTTTTGGGGGTTCAATAATCGTTGTTCGAAGTTTCATGGCCGATTCCCTATCCTTGGTTATCCCGCTTCTTGAATAGCCCTTAACGCCTGCTCCGCACCACACGCAAAAGGAATATCCGCACCTTGTGATTCTCGCGGATTAATGCGTATCAATGTCGCCCCGGCCGCCCGCAAACGATCGGATACATTTCTAACCGATGGAATGGCGGTTCCCGCACCAGACTCTATGACCACCAAGCTGGACACATCTACATTTTGAAACCAAGAATTCATGCGTTCATGCTGCGCGTCGGTTCGTTCCGAGAGCCAAGACCAATCTCCAAACATCAAGATGTTGGGTCGCACCAACCGACCATCTTTACTCGGTAGTTGCCCTATCGCCCGCACCTCTTCTTCGTTTACCTCCACCTCAACCTCTTGGGCAGACCAAATCTCGCTACCGTGTTGATTTGGACTCAGGTGTTGAAGCCAATGAATCGATCCGTGACACTCGCATATCTGCTCTTCCAAAAAGCCGGCTTTTTGGAACTGACCATCCACATTGGAAGTAAAGACAAACGTTTGCAAACGATTGGCAAAGGACTTTAAAATCGAGAAGCCCATATGCGGTGTCACATCTCGGTATAAATTGAGCCGATGACCGTAAAAGCCCCACGCTCGGGTTGGATCTTTCGTAAACCATTCGGGATTGGCCATGGCCGAGAACGGATAGCCGTGCAACGCTGGATAAGCATTCCAAAATCCGTTGTTTCCTCGGAAGTCCGGTAATCCTGAATCAACGCCCATACCCGCACCTGCCGTAATTAAAAGTGCGGAAGCATTGGCCAAGGCCTCTGCGGCTCTCTCTACATTTTCTTGTTTGGTCACCATCATTTCTCCTAAAAATTGAAACGTATATCGATAAACTGATCTATCCTCATAAAAAGGACATGATTATCGGAGACCCTCCATGTATATATATAGCTCTTTTGATGGTGGAAACATATCGCTAAAAGAGATCTCTCGCCCCCACGAAGTATCTCTCCACATTCAAAAAGATAGCAACAGTCATTTTTTTCAGTGGTTCAATTTCCGAATTAACGCTCAAAAAGGAGAGTCCTATACCATACGACTGTGTAACGCCGGTGAAAGCTCTTACCCAAAAGGATGGGAAAACTATCGAGCTCGATACTCTTATGACGGTGAGAACTGGTTACAAGCCGATACCGCCTATGACGGAAAGGAACTTATCATCCAGCATCAGCTTCGTCACAGCACCGTCCAATTCGCGTATTTTGCCCCCTATTCGCTCACGCGACATGACGCCTTAATTCGTTGGGCACAACAGCGAGGAGCTCGACACAACTGTCTCGGATACACCGTGCAAGGTCGATCTATGGATCTTTTGACCATAGGACGAGGTTCTAAAAAGCTTTGGTGTATCGCGCGGCAACATCCGGGCGAAACCATGGCAGAGTGGTGGATGGAAGGATTCATTCATAAACTGCTCGATCCAAGCGATCCCATCTCTCATCGAATCCGCGAACGCGCAACAATATATTTGGTTCCCAACATGAATCCAGACGGCAGCTTCTTGGGGAATTTACGTACCAATGCCGCCGGAAAAAATCTCAACCGCGTATGGGCAGATCCAAAAGAAGAAACCGAACCCGAAGTATATTGGGTGCGGAAAAAAATGCATGAAACCGGTCTACATTTTTGCCTTGATATACATGGTGACGAAGGACTTCCCTACAACTTCCTCGCTCCCCCCTTTGGTATTTCTTCCCTTACCTCAGAGCAAGAAGACATTTTTTATCTATACGAACGCTTCTTGTTGCGACATTCACCTGATTTTCAAAATCAGTACGGCTATCCTCGAACGCCAAAAGGCAAAGCCAACATGGGTGTCTGCTCGAATTATATATCAGATGCCTTTGGTGCGATGGCCATCACGCTCGAGCAGCCGTTCAAAGACAATGCCATTTTACCGATGCCCGACCGTGGTTGGTCTCCCAATCGAGCCATGCAGTTTGGAAAAGCAAATCTACAGGCCTGTTTTGATTTAATACAACATCTATAAGAAAAGGAGAATCTATGAAAAGAAGAGAGATTATTGGCACTGCCATCGCGGCGGCCGCCCTGACCGCCTGCGGAGAAAAGAGCAGCGGTCCCGCGATCCAAACCAAAAAGAAGGTGCGCTGGAATTTAGCGTCGAGCTTTCCCCGATCATTGGACACCCTTTTCGGTGGCTCCCAAGTCCTCGCAGATCATGTGGAAGCAATGAGCGGTGGAAATTTCAAGATTAAAGTCTATTCGGGTGGCGAACTGGTTCCACCATTTGAAGTGATGGACTCCGTACAGCAAGGATCGATTCAAGTCGCCCAAACGGCCAGCTACTACTTTATTGGAAAGAACCCTGCTCTGGCGTTCGACTCTTGTGTGCCGTTCGGGATGACATCGCGCCAACAAAGCGCTTGGCTCCATGTTGGCGGTGGTTTAGAACTGATTCGAGAACTTCTCTCCGACTTCAATATCATTGGCTTTCCTGGAGGGAATACCGGTGCTCAAATGGGTGGCTGGTTTAAAAGAGAAGTCAACTCCCTTGCTGAAATGAAGGGGCTGCGCATGCGAATCCCAGGAATGGGGGGCAAAGCGATGGCACAACTGGGTGTTTCTGTGCAAAACATCCCTGGCGGAGAGATTTACACCGCACTCGAACGTGGTGCCATAGATGCCACCGAATGGGTCGGACCATATGACGACGAACAACTCGGATTACACAAAGTCGCTCGATATTACTATTACCCCGGATGGTGGGAACCCGGCCCATCGCTTTCTTTCTACGTCAATCAGGCAGAATGGAACAAACTTCCCAAAGAGTATCAGGAGATATTTACCGCGGCGGCCCGTGTGGCGGAAGCCAATATGCAAGCGAGATACGATAGTTTAAACCCCATTTCTCTCGATCGAATTCTCAAAGGAGGAACCGAGATGCGACCCTTCTCGCAGGACATCATGGATGCAGCGTTCCAAGCGTCCCAAGCTCTTCTGGAGGATCACGCTTCCAAGGATGCGTCCTATGCCAAAATATACACCGCGTGGAAAAAAGCCCGCCAAGACAGTTTTCGTTGGTTTAAGACGACAGAAGCCACCTATGCGAGCTACGCCTTCTCTAAATTCTAAGAGAGCCAGTCTCGAAGAACCTCCTCGCGATGTTCGTCGAGTCGAGGAGCTCTCCTTTTGGCCGCGTCTGGGACACCGTCCAAAGAAAAAGGTCGCGGTAACGTATACACTTTCTTTTTCGGATTCTTCGGATGTGCATGAGATGTAATTCGACCGCGCTTTTTCGCCCCGTCCAAGGCCTCTGGGATGCTAACGACCAACTCGGCTGGAATACTGAATCCGCGAAGATGCTCTCGCCAATACTCCTTGCTCTGCGAGAGAAAAATCGGTTCGAGCAGCTCATCCAACTCTCGTCGGTGTTCAACGCGTAATGGATTGCTTTGAAAGCGAAAGTCTTCGCTCCACTCCGGATGTGCGAGTGCTTTCGAAAGCAGAGCGAACAATCGATCGTTACCAATACAAATATTGATGTATCCGTTGGTACATTCATAGGGCTGAAAGGGGTGAATGGACGGGTGTCCGTTCCCCATACGACGCGGCGCAACCCCCGCGTTTAAATACGCGCTGGCGTGATAGGTCAAAAGAGAAAGCATGCCGTCGATCATCGGAACGTCGACGAACCCTCCTCTTCCGGTTCTTTCTCTTCGGTATAGGGCAGCTAAAATACCTTGCGTAAGATTCATTCCGGCAACCAAATCTGCAATTGATGCACCGCATTTATACGGTGCCCCCTCAACCGGTCCCGTGATCGATGGAATACCGGAAAGCCCCTGCATCATCAGATCGTATCCCGGTTCCGTACCACGGTCTTGACCATATCCGCTCAAGGAGGCGTAAATCAAACGTGGATTTTCCTGCCGTAAACCATCGGCACCCAGCCCCAGTCGACGCATGACACCCGGTCGAAAATTTTCAACCACAACATCGGCCACCCCTGCAAGGCGACGCGCGAGATTTCGATCCCCTTCTTCTTTCAGATCCAATACAATGGAACGCTTTCCGCGATTGATCGATAAAAAATAGCTACTGATATCGTCGACAAAAGGCGGTCCAAAAGAGCGCGTATCATCGCCGCCACGCGGACTTTCCACCTTGACCACGTCAGCACCCAAGTCCGCTAAATTGAGCGTTCCATATGGCGCGGAAAGCACGCGACCAAAATCTAAAATACGAATACCATCAAGTGGGGGTTGCATAAGCACTTTCTCCTTAATAGAAAGATATCTTCCCATTTGGAAAAGAATCATGTTGTTTCGTGTCGGTAATTTTAATCTACGGAATCTTACGCTTCCGAATTTTGAGTTTTATGAAAACCTATCGTACTCACCACAAGAGTATGAAGAAAAAATACAATGGACAGCCAACCAACTTCGAAAGATGAATGCACACATCGTATCGTTCCAAGAAGTCTTCCATTACCAAGCGCTGTGCGAAGCTTGTGAACGAAGCGGCATCTATCCAAATATTGTACCCATCTGCCCCAAGACAGAGGAGTCAGAGCCACGGGTTGGTTTCATCAGCACGTTCCCGATCGAAGAATGGAGCATCATTCAAGAATTTCCAACGGAATGCCAAACCCCAGACTTTCATTCCTTTCGACGTCCCCTACTCAAAGCGACCCTTCGATTGCCCAACGGCGCAAAAATTATATTCTTCGCCGTTCATCTAAAATCTCGTCGGGCGATGTTTCAAGAAAAAGAGGATCCGTTCAATCCCATTCACATCGCCCAAGGAACGGCGCGCTCTCTTCTATATCGCGCCAAAGAAGCCATCGCGTTGCGAAAACTTTTTATTGACTCCATTACGTCGAATACCATCATGGCGGGAGATCTGAACGACTCTTCCCGTTCGGTATCCTCTCAAATTATCCGC
>JAYYRF010000552.1:0-3598 GCA_036127535.1 Myxococcota bacterium
CAGTTCACCATTTTGGTGCATCTGCGAAAGAATATCACTGCCGCCAAGGAATTCCCCGTTGATATAGATTTGAGGGAGAGTGGGCCACATTGAAAAGTCTTTTATGCCTTGTCGAACGTCGGGATCCGATATAACATCGACATGCATAAACGGCGTTCCATAAGAAGCCAAGATTCCGGCAGCGTTTGCGGAGAACCCACACATGGGTGACTCCGGAGAACCTTTCATAAACAGCACCACCTGGTTTTCTTTTACCGTGCTCTCTATAAACTCTTCCACGGGTTGGTCTCCTCGCGCTGTCTTGGGCTCTTCTACAACAGGAGGTTGATAGGACACCGATTCGGACTGAGAAGTCGGGCTTTCATTTACGGGGGCGCTTGAGCGGCGACCAAAAATCGGTAATCTTTTTTTAATTTTTGAACGTAGTCCCATATTTCTATCCTCTATTTTTTGTAAACATTAATCGCGTGACTTGTACTTAAGCCCTCACGGTCTTTCGCCAAGATGAAAAACTGATTTTCTCCTTCGACAAGAGAAGAATCTACCGTAAAAGGGACTTCGGTTATCGCTTGTGATTCACCGCGATAAAACACTTTATCCTCGCCTTGAAAAATAATGATCTCCTTTACACCAACATCATCTTTGACGCTACCGGAGAAGGTAATGGCATCGCTGTCGCTTTCTAAATTGGGTGTTTTGGAGATGTGGATCGTCGGCTGTGATCGCTGCACGTCTGCAAGCGTGTCACCGATTGGAAGTTCAATTTTCTCTTCTATTTGAAAATAAGAGCCAAAGCCACCGCGAACAACCGAATCGTAATCGTAGGCGTAATTGTCACCGATGCGAAGTTCGACCGAGGGCTTCTTGGTCAGTCCCTTTGCATTTTCTTTAATTTGGAATCGGAATCGACCTTTGTATGTCGCTTGTGGTGCAATCGTATTGAAGCAATCTATATCGTCTTTGTTACAGTCCTTTCCGTCTAGGGTTTTCCAATCCCCCAAAACTAAATTTCCGACCTTGAGGTCGAGGTACTTTCTCGCTTTATTCTTTAGGCTGACAAAGGGTCTAACGGCCATGCCGTCTCCCGTATTGGTTACCTCGACCTCAAACTCGATTGTCTCTCCAGGCTGGAGTATACCATCTCCATTCCCCTTGCTCTCCCCCGAACCGTCATCGAACATCTTCAGGCTGTAACGGAATACGGGACGCAGATTGGACTGGGTTTGGTAGGTTTCTTGTATGCGTCGAAGTTCTCTTTCCTTTTGATCCCGAAAGATAAAATCAACATTTCCCTTTTCTGAACCATAGCCATATGGGACACGAATGTCTTTCTTAAGCTCAATTTCGGAACCGGCGTTCAAATAGCCGATGTAGAATTCTCTTTTATCGAGATAGGGATTTTTGGATTCCGTCCAAACCGAAAGTTGGTGCAGAGGAGCATCGCCATTGTTTTTTACTTTGAGGGTAATTTCCTCTTCCACTCCTGCGACCAACTTCTTATCTTCTCCCAAGTCAAGCTCGACATCGAGAGAAATGGCTTCTTTTTCTGGATTATTTTTTCCCGTCCAGTTCCGATCCAAGTCGCGAAAGGCCTTGCGAATGCTTTCGGATTCACGAAGTTGTTCGTCAAGTATGAAGGAGCGCAGTGAAGATAGGGCGATCGCTCTATCGGAATTGGGTGCGGATTCCAATACCCTTCGGGCAAACTGCACTTCCCAATCGGTCTTCGGGTCAATCTTGTTCGTGTTATCGTTTTGGGGCTGCAAGTAACGTACTTGATAGGCTATTTTGTCGTCAAGAACACGGTCGTAGCTTAGATGATGCTCGAGATCTGACTCTCGTTCTCTCCACTCATCCCAGTACAAAGAGATGACTTCCTCTCCCTCGTCCTTTTCGATTATCGAACGGTTGAGAACGATATCAGGAGAGATGCCAACCGATTGAATGGAGCGATCTCCGGGGGTGAGATACTGGGCGACAGTTAACTTTAGTTTGCTATCGTCGCTATTTTGATAAAGGTGCTGCACGCTTCCTTTTCCAAAACTTCTCTCTCCGATAATAATCGCGCGATTCAAATTCCGAAGAGCACCGGCGACGATCTCTGATGCAGATGCTGAGCTCGCGTTAATGAGTACCGTCATGGGTACATCGGTCAAGCTCTCGCTTTTGTTCGCCTTATAGTCTTCTTTGATTCGCTTAGGCCCTTCGATCGTTGATACCAAAACACCTTTGGCTATAAATTTGTCCGCGACCAGCTTCGCTTGCCTAAGATACCCTCCCGGGTTGTAGCGAAGATCCAAAATGATACCGTTCAATCTTCTTTTCGATTGGAATTCATCGAGATAGGCATTCATGTCATCAGAAACAGTCGCGTTAAAACTTTGAATGCGTATGTATGCAATATTACCGTCGAGCAACTCCCCTTTGACTGGATCTATTTTGATTCTGCCTCGTATAATCGTGAAGGGTTGTGGTTTTTTCCATCCCTTGCGCATAACCATAATTTGAACGGGTGCACCCACGGGTCCTCTGAGAAGGGAAACGGCCTCGGTCAGATCCATATTAATGGTCGAATGCTCCTCAATCTGGACGATGCGATCGTCCGCGATGAGTCCAGCCTTTGAAGCGGGCGTATCTTCTATCGGTTGTTTTACCGTCAACTGTCCTTCTCGAATGGTAATCTCGATTCCCAAGCCTCCAAACTCACCGGAATTATCCAAATCCATTTCTGCGGCCTCGATAGGAGGCAATAAAGTTGTATGGGGATCCAGCGCCGACAAGGCACCGTTGATCATATTGTATTCGACGGTTGCTCTGTTGATGTCATCGGTGAGTTCTTGATCCATGAACTCAGCAATGGGCAACATGGCGGTCATTAAATCATCCAACACATCAAAGGCAGGCAGCGGAAAGGTTTGGCTTTTTGCTCCAATCGTTACGTGTACCCTTTGGTTGTTGTGAATGAAGCGAGCTTGGTCGATATTGCGCTCGAGTCGGGAAATAATTCCCTCAAACATTTGCTCGATGAGCTCAGCATCAAAACGATGACTGTCGACATAGTTCCCCTTGATGATCTGAATATTGCTGTTCAAGATTAGAAGACTTGGAAGAGAATGATTTGCTCGATTGCCACGACCACCGACGCCAAACATCGGATCATTCGCTGCTGCCTTTGTTTCGTCATTAGACTTACTTCCGTCGAAATTACACCCATTTAGCATCAGGGAAACGAAAGAAAGAGGGAATATACCCATCATAATTAACCTCAATATATGGAACCATTCGAAGAAGGAACCCTACTAATATTTACGGCCGCATTCACAAGAATGCCACAAAAAAATGTATAACGCGGAATTGTAAAGATGAAACACCCATCCTATATGTTAAACATCCATCTATTTATCTTGAAATTCCACTCAATCACACTAAGATAAATGTATCCCTCCCTATACTCCTCCCTCGGAAAAATCCATGGCTCTTAAGATCACATGCCCAAAGTGCACGAACACCATTAAAATTAAACAGCCTTACCCACTGCCGGGAGAGTCCGTGAAATGCAGTGCGTGTCAACAGACAATGGCCATATCGTATCCAAAGG
>JAYYRF010000553.1:0-2687 GCA_036127535.1 Myxococcota bacterium
CGTACTTCGAATCTTAAAGGCGGTTCGCCCGGATATTCAAGTTGTATTGGGGGGGCCAGAATTGAGCTATGAGTGGCAAGAACGCGAGCATTTGCGTTTGTGCGATTATCTCATTCGTGGAGAAGGAGAGGTTTCCTTTTACAAGCTTTGTCGAGATATTCTCAGCGGTCATCCCCCTTCCCAGCGCGTCATGCTTGGTGAGGCACCTGACGTCAAGACGATGAACATGCCCTATGACCTCTACGACGATACAGATATAGCGCATCGGGTTCTATATGTGGAAGCTTCCAGGGGATGTCCTTTTCGATGTCAATTCTGCTTATCTTCCTTGGATCAGAAGGTGAGAAACTTTCCTCTCGATACATTTTTAGAACAAATGAAGTCGCTGATAGATAGAGGAGCGCGACAATTTAAGTTCGTCGATCGAACGTTCAACTTGGCACCCAAAATCAGTACACGGATTTTATCCTTCTTTTTGGAGAACTATCGAGAAGGCCTTTTCCTTCATTTTGAAATGGTTCCGGATCGATTCCCCGTTGCATTACGAGAATGGATTGAGCGTTTTCCCGAAGGGAGCATTCAATTTGAAGTCGGTATCCAAACGTGGAATGAAGAGGTGGCCGCTCGGATTTCCCGTCGACAAAAAAATGAGAAGATCGAGGAGAATCTGCGGTACTTGCGTAACGATACTACGGTGCATTTGCATACGGATTTGATTGTCGGATTACCCGGAGAAGATATGGACTCTCTCGCAAAGGGATTCGATCGTTTGGTCGCTCTGTCCGTTCAAGAAATCCAAGTTGGGATCCTCAAGCGTTTACCGGGCGCGCCCATCGCGGTGCATACGCAAGAATGGGGTATGATATACTCTCCGAAGCCACCGTATGAGATTCTTCGGAATCGACAGTGGTCTTTCGGCGATTTGGCTCGCATGCGTCGTTTTGCACGATATTGGGACTTGATCTACAACAGTGGGCGGTTTCGAAAGAGCATTTCCTTTTTGCTCGCTCCTCCATCTGCTTTTTATTCCTTTTTGGACTTTTCAGACTGGCTCTACGACAAAGAGCAGCGCATGCATTCCATCTCGTATATGCGTTTGATGGAGAGAATTTTTGAGTATGTGCAGCACATTGGAGGGGCGAAAAGACGGATTGCCCAGGATTTGTACGAAGATTCTTGTCGCTTGGATGAGCGACGACGCGTACCGAAGTTCTTACGTCCCTATGTGGAAGAGAAACAATTTATCAAAAAGAGTTCGTTGGAACATGTCCCAGAGAGACAGCGCCGCCACATGTTGGGCTAGGTGGAATACTCCTGGATGATATCCAGTCCCATTCGATGCAGTTTTGCGTAATGCGGATCGTTCATTAAGACCAGTAAAGAAGCATTTTGAAGAGGTTCAGGCCGCAATTGCACAAAGAAAGTACGTTTGAGAGTCTGCTGAAGCCTCTCCTGCTCGGGCGTTTTCAGCAAACGCAAAATCTGTTGGGTTCGCCAAAGAACATATCGGTTTACGGGGTGATCCAAGAGGGGAACCATGCGATGCTGGGTGATCTCTGGCGGTCTCCGAAAGCGGGGTGCATGTAGGTAATGTAAAACATCCACACGTCGAAGTGCGGTTTTGAGGTCGTTGTGAGACAAGTTGCCGATCTGCAAGAGACTGACCTCTTCCGCGACGGGTCTCTCTACCGTACGGGGGTTCGCGGCAATCTCTTTTAGAAGTTGAATGTAGGCATCGATCACGACCAAAACCGTGTCAGTCCAAATTCTTGTAGTCGATGCAGCATTTGCGAGAGTTTCGACCGGGAAATGGGAAGGGAATGTGTGCTGCAAATGCGCATACTCTCTTGGAGTGCGCGTTCGAGGTCTGTGGAATATTGACCGCGGATTTTGGGTAAAATCTTCGCGCAAATCGCTTGATCAAGCAGTTCCCTTTCGATTTCAGATCCCTCCATTTGCATGGCTTTTTCAACAAACTGCAAGAGTTCATTGACGGTGCGGTATCCGAAGTGACAGTGGGCTTGGACCAAAGATCGGTAGAGTCCGATTAGAATCGTGCGGGTTTCGGAAGATATTGACGATTGTTGTTCGTCTAAGTATCGTTCCAGGTCTATGTGCCAATACTCCATGGTAAAGGCGCGATCCAAAACTTTATCCGAAAAGGCATGGGTTGTTTCGTCCATGTTGACGGAACCACCGATGAACAGATTGCACGGCCAACGATCGATCTGAGAGGGGACGCCAGAAGGCTGACCCCTGTCCTCATGTAGCATGAGTGGTTGTGAAGGGGTTTCCATCCCGGATAAGAAGGGAGCAAAATATCGCTCTACCCGTGCGAGGTTCATCTCGTCCAATATCAAAAAGAAGGGAAGCAGGGGATACCGTGCTGCACGCAGTAAGAACTGTGTGATTTCACCGTTGACGTAGGTCTTTTGATTTCCCTGTTCAAAGATGGGGTTGATATATCCGAGAAGAGGTGAGGGATCCCGCCAGTCTGGAGAGACAGAAACCTTGACGATGTGTTCTTGTGGATTGAGATCAGACGCGAGAACATAACTCTCTGCAAAACTGAGCAGCATTTGGGTTTTTCCGGTTCCGGAGAGTCCCGACAAGATTAAAAATCGTTTATTTGGCGCGATATGAACGGCTGCGTAAGCGGCTCGAATCTGCTGATTGCTAAATAAGAA
>JAYYRF010000554.1:0-2913 GCA_036127535.1 Myxococcota bacterium
ACCCGAATGAACGACGGGAATTCTTTTGCCCGTCCTTTCGTTTGTGATAATGATCGGCGGGTCGATAGCCACGTGATGATGTCCACCCATGTAGAAGTCAATGTCAGCAAATTCAAGAGCTTGTTCTTGATCATCGTCCAATCCCATGTGACTGACGACACCCACCAGATCCGCTCCCTGGTTCCGCAGTTTGGCGGCCTCTCCTGGCAATACATCTCCGGGTTCTATGGGAATGACACCCATGGAGTTTGATTCGTCATAGATGCTGTTCAAAGATGAAACATTCCCGAGACCGATGATACCAACCCGAAGTCCGTCAAGGTCATAGATTTTACTGGGTAGAATGAGTTTTTCCAGTTCGGTAGACCAGGGGAGTTGCCAAGCCTCAAAATCATAGTTTGCTGCCAGTAAATCATAGGTTCCCCAAGCACCGAACTGGCGTGAGAGGTTCATCGCCCCTTTGTCAAATTCGTGATTCGCTACGACGGCAGCATCCAATCCAATCTCTGCGAGCAGCCGAACCTCGGCCTCCCCGTCGAACTCATTGAATACGATTGCTCCTTGAAAGGAGTCCCCGGAGTCTAGGTGTAAAGAACGCGCAGCCTTGCTCCGTTCTCTCTTTAGTATGTGTCCGATACGAGCAATTCCACCAAATGGACCGGCATCTCTGGCGAGCCCGAGGCCTTGATCTGTAAAGCTGGGCTCGAAGTTGTATGGCGTTAGACGAGAATGGATGTCACTGGTGTGCATAATGGTCAAGCGTACATCCATTCCAGCCAAGGCGGGTGGGTTACCTTCATGGGTTTGGATGCATGCGAACAAAAACGAATAAATCAACATAACGACCTCAACGGAAGAACACTCTTTTAGCTTTGAATTGGGAGTACGGCAATGATTGACACCTGAAAAACGCAAAGCCAAAATATAAAGTTGTTTTTATGTTCCATTTGCTCTATATATTTGACAATTTGGACATTACATAGGATATAGAGAGGTAGCAATTTATTTAGACCAACAAAGGAACGAAAAGTATGATGTTTAAGATGCTTTCGATTTTTGCTTTTGGCTTCTCCACCAACGCATTTGCGGGTGGATTTGAACCCAAAACGATGCAAGATAAATTTGAGCCGAATACTGTTGATCGTTGGCTTGTTATTGGCAAGGGATGGATGCAGTTCGAATTGAGTGGTGACTATAAACTCGCCAAGGGCTATTGGAACGCAGAAGGCGAAGCCGTAGACTTCCAAAGTACCCGCTGGTTGTATTCTTCACAACATCTTCGTTTTACGTATGGTGTTACACGCTACTCAGAGTTGCTTTGGAGCATCAAAACCCATTACGTGAATCTTAGCAATGACTTGGGCACCAATAACTCCCAATATGGCTTTGGTGATCCGGAAATCGGATACAAATTTGAATTGTATCGCGTCATGAAGCCTTTGACGTCGGTTGCCGTCTACGCACGCTACAAGTCACCCATGTCGAATGAGTCCCCTGGTAATTATGTTGCCGGGCCAAATACCTTTACCACCTTCGTCTTTACCACCGGCACCCCCGACCTGAGTATGGGGGTTCAAGTCAAGAAGGGTTTTGGCCCTATCGCTTTGACGGTAGACGCTGGTTACATGAGACGCATTGCTGGTCTCACATTGTTTAGCATTGAGACGGACCGGAATCAGTTCATGATTCGTATTAAGCCTGGAGACGTAACGCATTTGGACACACAACTCGACGTTCAACTCGGTCCCGTTTTCCTTCAAACCGGTGGGCGTTTTCAGCACCGTCAAGTTTTGAGAATTGGTACAACTGCACCTGGACTTGACCCCAATAAATACTTGGAGGACTACATCGGGTCTGATGGATGGTCGTTGGATGCCCGTGCCGCTTTGGGCGTGAATATCGGTCATCAAGTCGACCTCTTCGCCACTGCGAATATACCGATACGCGGTGAAGACCTAGACTTTTGGCCTTTGGAAGAATTGCACCCCACCTATGGCAACACCTATTCTGCTGCCCTCCGATACCGCTTTTAATTACGAGGTAATTACGATATGAAAACTTTAATTCGTACTTTGATATTGTCTCTGTGGCTAGCGGTTTTGGCTCCTGCTGCGGAGGCCGCTCGTTATGTATTTCCATACAATCATCCGGATTTGAATTGGAAGACCTTAGAGACCGAACACTTTGCCTTCCATTACCCTGTTTCCAAAGTGACCGACAAGGACAAGAACGATCACTATTTGACGGCAGAATACTCCGCACGTCGTTTTGCGACGATTGCAGAAGAGAACTGGTACGATATGTGTGCCCAGTTCGACTATTTCCTCAAAGAGAAGATTCATGTACTGGTCGTCAATCAAGGGGACGACCTGACAGGATTCACAATCCCAACTTGGGACTGGATTGTTATGGGTGCCCATCCGGGTGGAGGGATGTTCAGTTATTCTCGTGGCCGCATGGAATGGTTTAGTACCGTATTCGCACACGAATTTGCACACGTTGTCTCTTTGAAAGCCTACGCAACCCACGCGGAACCGACCTTTGTCGTCGCTATGGGTGGCTTATACCAAAACGGTATCAATATCGGGCCATTGAATAATACCTCTATCGGCGTTGAAATACCAACAAGTGACTCCGACTCGGTGTGGTGGACAGAAGGAGGCGCCGAATTTTGGTCGGGTGCTACCAACGTAAACTGGTGGACGAGCGCTCGAGACCGCACCATTCGTTCGTCGGTTCTCGAAGATAGACTTCTTACATATGAAGAGTGGCATACCCGCTACGGCAAAAGACAGACGGGTTGGAACGAAGGAGAACGCTATTATCAGGGCGGTCACTCCTTCGCGTTGTACTTAAGGGAAAGGTTCGGTGAGCGCGCCATGGCACAGTTCGCCTTGGAATATGGCAAGGGCT
>JAYYRF010000555.1:0-3807 GCA_036127535.1 Myxococcota bacterium
ATCTCAATGCCAGAGAGGTCTACGACGGTGTAGATACAACCGACAACCAGTCTTGTTGGTGGATACAGGCCATCCCGCTAAGGGACTACAATGGGGCAGGGTATCCAGAGGGCTACAACGGATCGAGTACTCGTGTTTGGCAAGCTTTTTGGGTTCGCCAGATCCCTTTCTCTTGATCGTTTGTGGTTGGTACCTCATCCCTAATGGAGCGTTACATCGGTGCCGTCTTTCAGGCCGGTAACGAAATCGCATTCGCACGCGTTCCACATTTCAATGTCTACGGACTCCACCTTGAGTTCGTGAAGCATACCGAGGGTTCTCTCCTTAAGTCTGGAACGGAATTGGTTTGCCGAATCTGTATCTTTTTGGTGCCACTCAATCGTGTGATCCAAAAAGAATACGTTCTTTCCCTCCGGAGAATAGACAAAATAGGATTCATATTCGCGAATGGTATCCCAACCCGTCCATTCTCGATATGATCTCAATCGCGGGTTTTGAAAGGAGGTTGCAAGCATCTTCGTTGGATCCTCCGGATAGAAATGATTTTTCTCGTTGGACAGCCGCATATCGTTGATGTGTTCGTTCACTTCGATTGGGGTCATGACTTGAAACTGTGATGGAGGTATCTCTTTGCTCGGTTTGGGAACCTCGAATCGCTTGATGTCTTCGTTGTGGTATAGTCGGGGTACCAGCGCAATGGCATGGCAGTCTATCCAAAGGTTCGTGAATTGATCCCGCCGTCCCAAAGCGCGAACGGTTGCTTCCAGCCGGCGTTTTAGCTGATCATAGCTCATACTACGACCATCGCTATGGAGGCGCACAGGATTGAGCGGGTAGCCATAATCAACAACAGAATATTTCGCCTGGGCCGTGCGATTGTCTACGATACTCAACGCAGAATCTGAATCATACAAACACACTTTACCCGCCGCACAGACCCATGAAGGCGGGAGGTTGCTGGTTTCGCGGGCCTCGATGAACGACAATAACTGTTCATCACCAAGCGCTTCGTTTTTGGGTGCGGATGCTGGCTCCTCTACCGGTTTTGGATAGATTTCTTCCTCTTCGCGCTGCGTAGCCCATTCGCGGATTAAAAGATTTTTACCCTTAAAGGCATTCAGCGCCTGCAATTCTTCGGGATGAAGACGGTCTAACCCATCCAAAGAAAGGGTATCTCCCTTAAAAGCACTAAGCGCGCGGGCGACGTCGGCATCGAGTCTTCGTAAACCGTCCAAGGAAAGCGTTTTGCCCTTAAAGGTACTGAGCTTGCGAGCTGCGTCCACGTCGAGGTTTTGTAAACCATCCAAGGACAACTCTTCACCTCGAAAGGTCGATAAAGCCAAAATGCTTTCGCCATCCATTTTTTGGATACTCGGTAAGGATATGCCGTCGCCCTGAAAACAAGAGATTTGCGACCCGTGTTCTGCGGATATCTGCTCCAAATCGGGGATGATAAGGATCCGTCCATCAAGATGCTGGATGGCGGCTCCTTCTTCGGGAGAGAGAGCATAGATATACGGTAAATACAAAATATCACGCAATCGCCTTTGCATTTGACGAAGGAAGTCTTGCCCGCAAATACCTCGTTGAGACGCCGTTTGTTCGGGCAAAATGCCGCACATTTGATATCCAATGACCTGTTCCACAGAGTGGATAGAGCGTTGTTCAAGTTCTTGGACGGTTTTGTCATCTTTAGACGAATGGCATCGGTGCTCGTATTTGAGCATATTCTCCAGCGGTTTTGACGGTGTTGCTATTCCTCTTTGACAACTGCACAAGTATAGCGAAGCAATCCATCCCAAAACGAATCCAAGCTGTCGAACATTTTTCCTGTACATATCGTATCCTACCACGCGCGGATTCCCACAAAGATCGCCGTAACTCTCTTTTTATTCGGAAACGGAATTATTTTCTGAATCGGGCTCTAAAAAATTCATTTTTCGCAACGAAACAGATAGATTTCTGAAATATGCACGGTTTATCGACGCTGTCTTTTGATGTGTAACGGGTTTAGTTTTGATGGAGCAACGCTATATGATTGAGATCATACGTTTTTGGATGGGACTCTTTTCATGCGTTATGAAAAAGTATCTCAAACCCAATCATACTCTTCAACATCATTCTTCTGAAACGATAAATCCATGAATCTGACCGCATACCTTTTTCTTTCCCGTCTTCTCGGTTGTCAACCCACTCTCAATGAAGGTTCAATTCTTTGGATGCAAACAGCGGAGGTTCAAACCTACAGCATTATTGACCGGCAATTACAAGAAGCCGGTATGGGAAATTATCCCAATCTTTGGATAGAAAGAACCGGACAGCTCACCTGCAAAAGCGTGGAAGAAGAATCGGAACGCAGAGGTGTTTTGGTGGATGCGATACTACAACGTTGGTCAGAGGAGCCCTCGTATGAGCATGCCTGTAATGAAATCAGCAGCTATTATGCGATGCTGGAGGATTACAAGATAGAAGGGTTTCGCTCTTATGTATATTTTGTTCCAGAACAGCCGGACTATGCACCTCGATTGGGTGACACGGCAATGCAAATTAGCGCGGGATCCATCGAGAATAATTGTGATGCCGTTGTTTGGGATGCTTCTGCGTGCCAGTTTATAACATCGGATTGCGATCGGGGGGAAGGGAGTCATCATCGGGGAGAAGGAATCCTTTCCGTTACAGAGATTCAACGTGACTCTGTTCAAGGCTCTTTCTCGGTCGACCTGACGGGAAGTTCCACCCTAACGCTTTCTGAGACGTTTCGAGCGGAACGTTGCATTTTTGACCCGACCCCATCCATGTATATTGCCGAATCGCCTTCGAACGATGATGGATAGGGAAGTACAAAAACAGATCTCTCTTGGTATGATGAATCTATGCTTACCGGGAAACGTTCGCCTTTTTGTAGATTGAATCGGGCGATCGCTTCTCTTGATGGTGTTGACTTGATTGAAAAGAAGAGAATATTCGTAAGATTCCCTATGTTTGCTTTATGGCTTCCATGAAGGGAACTAAGAATTGTATTCTGCGGGAACGTTTGGCGTTCTTCTCTTCGCGAATTTTTCTCTCGAACCATTCTGGCATGTGTTTACGTATTAGATAGGCGTGACTTTTATCCATATCGGTTAATGCATCAAGCTCGTTATGCAATGACCATGAAAGGCGTTTGCCTTGTGAAAAAAGATAGCTCATGGCGATCAAGGAAAGCATCTGTATATTTGCGCGCAAATGATCCGAACGTTCCCACAGCATACGCTGATCGAAACACTCAACACCGTATTCAAGGAGACCAACAATGGAAAAATCACTCCACACATCTTCCTCGTCATCTCGAAAGTACTGCTCAAGAAGATGAGAAATCGCATCGATGAGGCCGTTTTCAACCATCGTGATGGGCAGGGAGACCACATTGGTCGGATCGAGCCATGCCAGGCTTGGACGGATAGAAAGATGAAAATAATCTCTTTTTTTGTGAATCGCCTTGTTGTAGAGAATAAACGTTCCGTTTCCTTCACTACCGGTGCCGACGGTCGTCGGCACAGCAATCAATTTACAAAAAGCGTCCGAGCAATTTTGCCGTGTATTGAGATCCCAAATATTTTGCGTAAAAGGATCGTTAGCGGCCAATAATGCTATACCCTTGGCCGCATCGATGACAGATCCTCCACCAAGCGCTATCAGTACGTCATAACGTCCACGATTCAATTTTTTGGCAAGGTGGGAAATGAAGTCTACATCGGGGTTGGCGGGGCACGTCGACTCTACGGAGTATGATATTTTTGCAGCCTTTAAACACGAAAGCAATCGTTC
>JAYYRF010000556.1:0-5870 GCA_036127535.1 Myxococcota bacterium
TATGAAAGCGACTATCCAAACGATGCAAAATTCAGCGCCGATTTGAAAAAGCTTCTCTTTGACGCACAACGAAAAGAAGGAGAAGAACCCGAAGAGTGGGAAAAGAGAATCGATTCCTTGGATGGCTCTTTGAAAGACTCCGTCAAAGAAGCAGATGAGAGAGAAGAAGAGCGAAAACAGAAAGAAGAAGAAGAGCGAAAGCAAAAAGAAGAAGAAGAACGAAAGCAAAAAGAAGAGGAAGAGCGAAGGAAGCTTGCAGAGGAAAGAAAGCGCTTTGAAGAGAGAAAGCGACAACTCGAAGAGGAGCGAAAGCGCTTAGATGCGGAACGGAAAAAAAGAGAAGAAGAAAAGAAAAGAAAAGAGGAACATGCCGAAAGCAAAGCATTGTGCAATCAATTCGTCCTTCACGCGCGCGAATACGAGCGAGACTTTCTCAAAGACGAGCTATTTCTTCAATCTCTCAATGAACTGATTCTTTCAGCGGAAGAAAGGGAAGAGGAGAGCCCCAGCGATTGGAAAGCACGCTTAGAAGTGTGTAAGGAGAATCTGAAAAAGCTTATCCTCGAAGCCGAACAGCGAGAAGAAGAAGAACGAAAGCGAAAAGAAGAAGAAGAACGAAAGCGAAAAGAAGAAGAAGAGCGGAAACAAAAAGAAGAGGAAGAACGAAAGCGAAAAGAAGAGGAAGAACGAAAGCGAAAAGAAGAAGAAGAACGGAAACAAAAAGAAGAAGAAGAGAGAAGAAAAAGAGAAGAAGAGCGTAAAAATCTCGAATTAAAAACACCAAGAGATTTAAAAGAAGCACTCCAAATTTTCCATACGCTGCATACGCTTGGCGAACCCGAAGCGGAAGATAAACTCAAGCCATTCATCTTTGAACGTCTTCCCAATGAAAAAAAATGGCTTGTATCTCTGATCCGAGAACTATGCTTTGAGAGAGATCTCGTCAAGAATCTGTTCGATCAATCGAATTTTGAAGACTATTATACCAACCAATGCAATGTATACAATCCTCAAAACGTCAAAATCGTTATCTTATTGATGTGTTCTGTTTTGGATATGTCCCCGCCGCCCCTGTTGGCGCCGAAGAGAAAGAAGACCGAACAGACCACCTCTCCTTCCGACATTTCTAATGTTCCAGGCCAAGGATCCGCCTGGAACGGACCCGCACAGTCGGAACTCTATCCCGTCCAGGCCTTTGAATTTAGCGGTTCTCCGCAAAGTTTTCAACTCATGCGGGGATCAGGGTCTCCTGCGATTCGATTTAAAACATCAGAAAAGACGAGTTCCGCTTCCACCATTGGATTTCTTCTTATCAATAAGATTTTACCTCTCCGTACCGATCTAAACGGTATGCTCATTGGCTGGTATAGATTCAAACAGAATAAAAATACCATCTCTGGCACAACTTCGATGGGCGATTTAAACACCAAGATCCCCCTTGAGATTCAAACCGTAGAGAATAAAGCGCAGCTGATTCTCATATCCGTTCCAGAAATGAACATTCGCAAGCATAGTACGGTGGGTTCAGCCGTCCCCTTCCTCAATCTTCAAAATATGATCCAAGGCTGGCTTCAACTGCCCGCTGCCAATTGGGAAATCTATCTGAACGAAGAACGGGCAGAACCCTATTCTATTCTTTTGGACTACTCTTTTCAGGGCGTTCCCCTAATTGAGCTTCGCTCGAAATCATAAACTCGCTTTGGTTACGGTAGCGGTGAATGGGGTCACCCAACTCGGCCACCAAAATTTGATAGCTTTCCACGCGAGAGTACGGAGGCAATAAATCGCCGTGTAAAATGACGGTTTCAAAACCCATTTCGAATAACTGGGTCGGTTCAACAGAAGTTAACCGTTTCTTTTTACGATCCATAGCCGCCTCTAATCGTTGGATTAACGGATCTTGTCTGACAATTGGTAGATGCAAGATATTAATGCCCGTTGCAATTGGTTGCTGGTGATACACTTGCTCACGCAGGTAAAGATTTCGAGCCAATCGCTGTGAGGGTGGCCAATTAATACGAAATCCTGTCTGTTGGGATACAATCGGATTGGGTGGGTCAGTCGACCGAATAGGCCATAGCTCTCCAGTGCCCATAAAAGCTTCTCCCATAATGCAACCCAGTGCGATGCATTGAAAAGGCAGCGAGAATCTACGAAGAACCAAAAGTTGCAACAAAATGAAAATGGGAAGAACAAAAGCGACAATTCGGTACGGATGGTGGATCCATGAAAAGGGAGAGAATTCACTGCTGTACAGTATGGCCATGGGCAAATAAATCAAAGAGTCTCCCAGCTTAACCGGCGTCTGCCACGTCAAAAGGGGGCCCAAAGCCAAAAGGAGAAAGGGAAGAAAGCGGCGTATCCATTTCCACTCCACAAAAAAACCATACACGATCAGTAAGAGACTAATCTTGGGCAGGTATATGACCGGAACAATCCCGTCTAACGATGAATTTGGGGAAAGAAACCAATCGGAAAACGCGATATAGGGAATACGATTTTCAGGAGGAGGATTGAGTGAAAAGGCGGCTTCAGTCATCGAAAAGAGACCGATCCCAAGCATGGGAGTCGACAAAATGGAGCCCCAAAAAGCGACCTTAAGAAATCGTTTGTCTCGGGAGGTTAAAAATAGAGAGAAGGAGAGCAATACCGCAAAGCCACCAAAGTAAAACGACTGAACGGTACACAAAGCCAGCAAAATGGAGGCTCCGATCCAAGAGCGCGGTTTTTCGATTTGAAGAAGGACGAGCAAAAAGAGTACGGGAAAAGCAAGTCCCATATACTCGCTGGCTCCCGAATGTAACAGTCCGAATACAAACGGACTGCTCACGAGCAAGGCGCCCGCTAAAAATGCGAGCCAGCGATCTTGAAAACGAGACCAACCAAGAGCGTAACCCGAAAGTGCTGCTGCGAAGAGTTGTAAAAACAAACTGGCGTTCCAAGCGACTTGTGGCCCCAGTAAACGAAAAGGTAAAGCAAGGCTGGCACCGATTGGATCGATATACCACAAACGTCCACCATCCGGTTGATGCGTCGCGTTCGCATAGAGCGGTACACGCCCGGATAGAAGTTCAGAACCAAACCACCATGAACCCCAAAAATGGGAGGACATGTCTCCACCTTCATTTCCAATCAAACCGCTAAGGCTTGGCAAAAGAATACCCAGACAGAGAAAGAAAAGAATTGCTGTTGGCCAATGTTTCAAAGAGCCTCCCTGCTCCTTATATCATACATAGAAAGAAAAAAGAGCACTCAAACGAGTGCTCTTTGCTTGGATTTACATGTGCGTTACGCTATTCGGTATCGCTGTCGTCGTCGCTGTCGTCGCTGTCGTCGCTGTCGCTTCCGTCGTCGCTTCCGTCGTCGCTGTCGCTTCCGTCACCTTCGCCTTCACCGTCACCTTCGCCTTCGCCGTCACCTTCGCCTTCGCCGTCACCTTCGCCTTCGTCTTCTTCCTCATCTTCAGGAGGTGCAACCGCTTCAGGGGGAACACCCAATCCAAGGATGTCGAAGTCGATATTTGGGAAGTCCTCGTACCAGTATGCGTTTCCAAGGACAAGTGTATTTCGTTCACCTGGAATTGCATCTACCGCCATGTCGTAACATTCAATTGATTCGTCATATGAACATGGAATTAGGCCAACTGTTCCATCTGATGCGTAGTTGACCAATCGCCCAGAATTCCAATCATAACCGGAGAAGTCGAAGCCCTCATCAGAACTCGCATCTTGATGGTTGATGTGAATGTACTGTGTGATGAACGCATTCTTATTTTCTTCAAAGTAAGCAAGACCAATGTCCGATCCGGGACCGCCATTGTCTTCGGAAAACCCACTTTCATACCAAGTCGGCATTTCCGTGGTGAAGAAATCGGAAAGCTCACCAAACGAAATACCAAAGTGCATTGCGTCTAGGCCGGTGCTCCACGCTCCTTCGCTGTCTACGCTAAATACAAAGGAGTCGTCTATACGAATACAGCTTTCAACGGTATCAGACGCAATACCGGTAAACGAAAGATATCCATCATAGGATGCCCATACCGTCGCAGGCGTTGTATCCAACGGATACATTCCAGCGCTAGAGGGAGGGCTCGACCAGTTGTACGGACGCGCGGTCAATTCGGCTGGTACGTGTATAAAATCAGCATAGAGGGTACAGATATTTTCATTGCCTGTGCCAGCACCTTCACTGAAATAATCCATGTTGGTGATGCTCACCAAAACATAGGGATCTTGCTCCACGAGATTGCCATCTGCATCTTGAACCATCCAGCCCGTCAATGTGCCGGCAGCCTCGTCCCAACCGCCGATGTATTCAAAACCGACGGCAACGGCCTCTAAAGGCTCGACCTCTGGTTCTGTGATGGGATCGGTTGGAATGGTTGACTCGGGTTCTTCTTCGTTCGTATCACCGTCATCTGTTGTAGGTGCTTTGTCACCGCACGCTGCCAAAACCAGCATGCTGATAGGTATTATGTATTTCATGTTGTTCGTCTCCAAAAAAGGCGTATAAATCGTTAATTACATATTTTAATAATTATTTTGTCTCTTGCCCGTTACAAGTAGCAGGTACAATTGTTTCGTAATGTTCACATCGCAAGATTATACTGTTAACAGTCTCAACAGACCTCTCCAAACGATAGAAGCCACACTTCACGAGGAATAACCAATGGATGAACTGATTCAAAAAGCGAATAACGGCGATCCGGAGGCTCAATTTGAGCTCGGACAACGATACGAATTTGGTAAAGATCTTCCACAAGACTTTTTACAAGCCAAACTATGGTATGAGAAAGCATCCGAGCAAAACGTAGCAAAGGCGCAATACAACCTTGGTATGCTGTACCAACACGGACGTGGGGTTCCTACCGATCACAAAAAGGCACTCATCTATTACAAACGGGCGGCCGAGCAAAATGATCCATGGGCGATCAACAACATCGGTTTTTTGTACTCTCACGGAGAAGGGATCAAAGGCTCCGACGAAGAGGCTTTAAAATGGTACTTCAAAGCAGCCGAACTCGGACATTTTGAAGCCCAGTTTAACATAGGAGCACGATATGCGAGTGGACAAGGATTTGAAGTCGATCTCGTCTCTGCCCATTTTTGGTTCAGTCGAGCGACTCTTGGTGCCACCGCCTTACAAACGGAACGCGCCCAAAAGACCATCGCCTATCTCGAAAAGCATATGACTCCGGAGCAAATCAGGATGGCGAAGCAGAAGCTCCAAGATCTCCTCCATGAGTAGCAACCGACAAGACCAGCTCCACCGGCGCATGATCCGAAGGTTTGATTTTGTTCTTTTTGTGTCGCCATTTGCGGTGTACCTGCATTGACAAAGCGCGCTCTGCGACCGGTGCCGTCACCATAAAGTGATCGATACGCACCCCCAAATCATATCGATACCGACGACTCTTCCAGTCCCAAAAAGTACGATAATCCCAAAAAGTAAAGCCCTCGCTTCCTTCCCCCAGTAGCCTTTGACCCAAATCTTCAAGTCCCCAATCAATTAGGCTTTGGAATCTCTCGAGTTCCAAAGGATGATGGGTAACAACGTTGGGTTGCTCTTCGGTATCCCAAAATACATCTTCGCTTCGGGGTCCGATGTTAATGTCACCCAGTAAGACCAGCGGCACATCAGGATTGTGACGTTCGTTTAACCTGCGCAGCAACCCATCAAAAAAACGAAGCTTGTAAGCATATTTCTCTGAGGTTTCGTTTTGTCCTTGCGGACAGTATAGATTGATGAAGCGAATTCCCTGAATTGTAGCGGCAATGAAACGAGATTGCCCATCATCACTTCCTTCTAGCCCCTTGTGTACATCAGAAATATCATATTTGGAGGCGATTAATACACCGTTCCATTGCTTT
>JAYYRF010000557.1:0-10358 GCA_036127535.1 Myxococcota bacterium
CGATGACGACAGTTGGCCGCTCATTAGACGCTGGTAAATCTCTTCGAAATTATGCTTCATCGACTCCATTTTCGCTTCCAACGAAATGATCCTTGTACCCAAGTCTTTGTGACGCTGTAAGATTTTGCGATACTCTATCCCAGCTTGCTCGAGTTTTTTTCGATTGACTTCCCCCTCTTGTTCTTTCAATTGAGAGTCAATATCTTTGATGCGCTGCGTAATGTCACCAACTTGAATCGCCTTACTACTCTCTTTCATAGAGACCAATGCACGCCACATACCCAAATAATTTAACGTCGCTTCTTCAAAGGAGTCTAAATCGGCTTTGCTCAGTGAACCGCTGTCTTTGGCAAATCGAACCATGGCTTCCCAATATTCTCTTAGCTTCCAATATACGGTCCATTTGGAATCTCTTTGTGAAACTTTCGCTTGCAAAGACGCGACCAATTCACTTTCAACACGCTCCATTCTCTCTTTTCGCTTCCGACGGCGTACTCCCTCTTGAAACACCGGTGAAGATGGAATAAACATCGTTGCTATCGCACCGCCCGCACAAAAGAGTAGGGGGGGTATTACGGCAAAACCCAAACCCAGCGGAATCGAAAGGACCGCGCCGGCACCCAGTGCACCAAACATCCCCAAAATGGAGGTTTGAGACGTGATCATTTCCTTGAAATAATTAATCTCTTCTTCTTCGTGAAACGCTTTCATGCCTCTTTCCCACTTTGAACGGAAGAATGAAGGAGTTCCAAGATACGCTCACGCGTCTGATTGGCAAAGGTAGACCGCAACCAAATATCAGAACGCGGTTTGTTCTCAGCAATGAGTATTTGCTCTGCGATTGTCGCCGGCTTGGTCGACAATATAATCACGCGATCCCCCAACAGAAGTGCTTCTTCGACGTCATGCGTCACAAAAACGATCAAACATTGGTGTTCGGTTTGCAATCGAATCAAAAGATGCTGCATCTCTTCGCGCGTCTGGGCGTCCAAAGCGCCGAAGGGCTCATCCATTAAGATGATCTTTGGACGTAGAACCAAGGCGCGTGCCAGTGCCACTCGCTGATTTTGTCCCCCACTGAGTTGTGAAGGGCGTAAGTCCGCTTTGTCGGCCAAACCGACGGAGTCCAACATTTTTTTAACGCGTTCTTTTCGCTCCTCTGCGGTCACGGTCTGACGCCATAATTTGAGCGTCAAGGGAAAGGCAACATTGTCCCACACGCTAAGATCAGGTCGGTTGGCGTATCGCTGAAAGACCATCACAACGTCATCGTGTGCTCCGTGACAAGGCGAGCCGTTGATGAAAACATCCCCCTCCGTTGGTGAGGGAACGCCAAAGGGGCGCACCCCGCCCATCATCTTAAGAATGGTAGATTTTCCACAACCAGAAGGACCGAGGAGCATGTTGATACTCGGATTTTCAATGCTGATATCAATTTTGTCGACAACGCGAATCGTGCCCTCTCCAGAAGGAGCTGGAAACGATTGACCGACACCCACCATTTTAATGCTTGGACTCATAACTCCGACTCCCAAGGATACAAACGCTGCTTTAACCAAACCATCGATTGATATGTGACCAAGGCGAGTGCCACAATGACCATAATGCCGACAAAGACCTGGTCCATCGCTGAGAAACGCTTGGCGTTCTGAATCAGCTGTCCGAGACCTCTTTCCGCATTCACGTACTCTGCTACGGTAATATACGTCCACATAATTGATACACTCGCAATTATGGCGTCGGCAATTCGAGGCATCGCCATGGGAAGAACCGCCCTGGTCACGGCTTCCAGTTCACTCGCACCCAAGTCTCTGGCTGATATCCAGTATGTTTGCGGTACCGCCTGCATCGCATCCCGCACCATGGGGATTAAAAATACGATGGCACCCAAAACCAAAAACGCGATTTTCATCGTTTCACCGATTCCCAGCCAAATCACTAAGATCGGCAACACCGCTACAATGGGTGTGGAGCGTAACGGATCAACCAACGGTGACAACAGGGCATTGATCCGCGTACTCGCGCCCATCAAAATCCCAATGGGTAAACCGATGAGAAGCGTAGCCAAGGTTGCTAAGAAAACTCTTGATACGGACCAATAGGTCGCTTCGGCCAAAAGACTCTGCTTCTCCTTCACGGCTGTTTGACACCACAAAATACCTTCAGGGTGTTTTTTATCTGTCCAGTCCACCTCGCACTCATCTATTTTTGTCGGGGCTGGCTCATCGAAAATCGGTATACAAACCTCATTACAACGCTCAAGTGGAAGACTTGCCCCGACTTCCAGTTTCAAATCCGTCTCACGCAAAGAACGCTCCTCGGTTCGTTTCTGAATGCTCTCTCCCCATGCGAGCTGAGAGAAGGCGCTGGCGACCTCCCAAGGCGCGGGTAGCTTATCGGAGCCGACAATTTTCAAGCCGGATAACATCGACCAAAGGAGGATGACCGAGAATATCGAGACAACCGTCGATATTCGTTTTGTCTTGGCAGAGAGAGGTAGATAAGGATTCCACATATTCTCTACCGAGAGTGGATCGCCAAGCGTGTTGTTCGATTTTGCGCACGACATTCATCTAAGCTGAGTCCCTCTGCGCTTGGATCCTTTTCATCACAAAGCGGTGCGTCCGGACCGTTTCCACGAATGACGAATCGCTCCCGCGGAATATCCCACTCCTTGACCAAATAATCTACGACTGCTTGTGCCCTTTGTTTACTCAAACGCACGTTTTGCGAACGAGAGCCCGTTGAATCGGTATTTCCGGAAACCAAGAAGTATGCAGAACCATTGTTGTCTATCAGTGGAACCATCTCTTCGTCGATCAACTGAAATGCTCTCTTGTTGAGATCTGAAGAGCCGGTTTTAAATCCAACCAACACCGGCTTTGTCAAAGCCGCTTCTTTTTTTGACGCTTGCTGTGCTTCTCGTTCAGAGAATTCATATTGTGGCTTGGCCGCTTCGGTTTTCGCCGAAGAACTTTGATCGACCAAACGCTTGATGTATTTGTACTCAAAAGACTCTTGTGGATTGATAACGGGGGAATTTGGATTCGCCAACGCGCCGGCAGCTCTATAAATTTGATCGAATCGCTTATAAACACGTTCATAATGATTCAAACCACCCGCAAGACCCAAGATCCGCGCATTATCTTCGAGTCCCGTCCAAACGAGATTGTCGAAGAGCTTTTTCACAAAATCCCTCCCCTCGTCCTTTGCCAAGAGCGTGAAAAACTCTTCGGTTTGAATGAGCGCCTCGACGGCATTGTTGGAATCTTTTTCTGCAGCGGTTACGCCTTCCATCCAGCCCGCAACAAATCCTTCCAAAGCGAGATCATTGGCCGGATTGTCCAAAATTCTTTTGTCGCAAACAATCACATCGTAGATTAGGTTGGTCGCCGTCTTTGTGGAATACACAACGTGTGCGTTTGTATTCTTAATGGCCAACGATAGATCCGGATCCCACAATGCAGCAGCGTCAATTCGACCACCTTCTAAAGCCGCGCGAACACCAGCGGTACCTTCTTCCACATTGATGTAAACAAAATCGATCGTCTGACGCTTTCTTTTCGATAAAGAGGAATTTTTGATGGCGTCGATCACCATCCCGTCGGAGGGAGTAAATTGCAGTAAACCAATCTTTTTACCCGCCAAATCTTCAATACTTTGGATGCTTTTGTCTCTTGCGATAATCGCATCGGCACCTTGGGTATTATCGACGACCATAATCGCTTTTGCATCATGACCCGCGTTGCGCAAATTGGGATGTTCTTGTGCCCAAAAATCGGATGTTCGCCACGCACAATGGGCGGTTTCGGAACCAAAAATCGTAGACAATGTTGGAATATCGTCTTGTATGACGAAGTCGACATACACGCCATTCTTTTCAAAAATAGAGCCGCCTTTGGTCGTGAGAGAGTTTCCGTTCGCCACAATCGCCGGGGCGTAACCATGAAAAGAAACGATAGAAACCTTCAGCGGATTTTTCTTCGTTCCCAGTCCACCCTTGGAAGGATTGTTCGATGGCTTTCCTTCGGCCACTGCGTTTTTACTGTCTGTAGTATCACTACCATTGACCAAATCTTTAATACCCAAATGCCAAGCTGCAGCGCCAGCAACCGCAATAATCGCCAATGATATTATTCCCTTTGCTGCGGGTGTGAGTTTTGCCATAGTCTTTTCCTCTATCGGTGTTAATCTTCTTGCAACGAATTCAAAACGTCAGAGATAACGGTCACCTGTTGTGTCAAATCTCTGCGCGCATTTTCGTAAGCAACACGGTCAGCCTCTATTTGCGCCTCTATTGTCGCTTTTTTCGACGCGGCTTCTCGCAGTTCTTCTGCAAGCATCGCTTCCAACTCGTCTATTTGTGTGCGAATCTCGGTCGTAACTTGTTCGATGTATTGATCTTGCGCGATACTCTCTTGGTTTCGCTCCTCTTCACGTTGCCGCAAGAGGTTATGAATACGACTTTCTTCGGCCTTGAGCGCCGACTTTTTCCGTTGCCCGTCTAAGATTGAATCTTCGATCGTCCAGGAGTCATCCGCTTGATCCATCGCCTCAATCGCTCGAATTCGCATGTCTTTGGGCATCGCTTTCAAACCGTCCAAAAGCTTGATCATTCTTTCGATGGGATACGGGGATTCGGGTATGGCTGCATCGGTATAGATGACGCCAGCCTCTCGGGCGACAAGATCACCAACTCCGGTGTGACTCGGTTTCGGTATGGACACCGGCGCAGCGTCCGCTGAGGATACGATCTTTGGTTCCTCTACGCTGGGTGGGGCTTTGGGCTTCTCTACCAAGTCGTTCAACTGCTCTTGCAGTGCTTCTAACTCTTCATCCGGCGGTAATTCGGTCGTGGTTTGTTTGCTGTTCGCATCCTTGGACACATCTCCGTCTTCGAGTTCTACCAAACCTATCTTTGCCAACGTCGTCAGCCACTTACTCATATCTGCTCTCCATGTACTTGATTAAAGAAGTCGGAGTGATCGCGAGCAAATAGTTGGAATCCTTCCGAAAAATGGTGGCGCATCTCCTCTTTGAGAGGGGCATCGATAAACTGAAATGCCAATTCTACGCTTCGCATGGCATAAGAGAAATGATCGGCTTCCACACCGCCACCATGACCGGAATGAATGCTGAACCATGCGTATCCACTGTGTTCAGCATCCCCCACAACAAAGCGCTCTTCGGATAAAAATTCGACCAATTTTGGATAGCGCTTCGATAGGGTTGCATCAATAATTGAAAATTCTTTATCCGCCAAGAGTTCTGAGCCAACGTGATATCCCAATGCGCGGAAAATATGCAGTGCATCATCGGATGAGCCCGCTCCATATCCTTGTGCAACCCGAGAGTTCAAACCGTTGAGCCAAAAAGGGGAACGATAAAGAGTCGATGAATCCAACGATGTTTTTTTGGAAAAAAATTGATGGCACCCCTTTAAAAGCGCTTGTGCAAGACAGCGGTGGGTGTCTCTCCAAATGGTGCTCGAATCGTCAAACTCGTCCCGCGCTGCGTCAAATACATACGATGCGATTAAAACAGCCCGATCCGCTGCGGGTAAGAATGACTCATCCGGATCGATAAATACGGATTGAGAACGACCAATCTTTCCGGATAAAGTCGCAACGCCCGAGCCAAAATAGCCATTCCATGAAACATAGCAAAATAAGAATCGCAGCAAGGATTCAGGCTCCTGTAGCGAACTTAGTATTACATTTTCTACCTTAGACTCCAAAGTGGGAAAATCAATCCAACCTTCCAAATCGCTTTTCTGAATCATCCGATTTCCTTACCATATGATATGTTGTATTGGTTAAAGTTAACGCACTTTGAATAAAGACTCAATCTAATTTGAAACGGAACAAATCATCCACGCAGTCTGCGGGTCATGACATCGACCATCTCTTCGAGTAATGCATCTATGTCGTATTTTTGCTGCCAATCAGGATAATGCGATTGAAACTTGCTCGTATCCGATATCCACCAGATGTGATCTCCCATACGATTTTGTTCGCTCAAACGATATGAAAACGGCTTTTGGGTTAGCACTTCGCATTTCCGAATTGCTTCTAGCATCGAACAATTGGAGAACCGGCCCCCACCGATATTATAGATCTCCGCCACGCGAGGCTCTTGATAAAACGACCAAAAGGCTCGGGTTAAGTCTCTCGAATGAATGTTATCGCGAACTTGCTTCCCTTTATAGCCAAAAACGGTATACGGGGTGCCCATAATCGCACATTTGACAAGATATGCGAGAAATCCGTGTAGCTGTGCGCCCGAATGCTGTGGCCCCGTCAAGCATCCACCACGAAAGCAAGCCGTTTTCATATCAAAATATCGGCCATATTCTTGCACGAGTAAATCAGCCGCTGCTTTGGAGGCTCCAAATAAGGAGTGCATGGAGTTATCGATCGACATCTCTTCATCGATACCATTTCGAAAGTAAGGGTGCTCTTGCGAAATCTCCCATCGGGTTTCATGCTCGAGAAGTGGCAACGTATTGGGTCTATCTCCGTATACTTTATTGGTGCTCACAAAGATAAAAACGGATTTCGGACAATACTTGCGGGTCAATTCCAATAGATTCAAGGTTCCAACCGCATTGACGGAAAAATCGGTCATCGGCTCCTTTGCCGCCCAATCATGAGACGGTTGCGCAGCCGTATGAAGGATTAACGAGATATCGGATCCGTACCGCTCAAAAACTGTTCTCAGCGGCTCTGAATCTCGTATGTCGATGTTATGGTGGGTGTAAGAGGCAACCTCTTTGGAGAGTAAGTCGCGATTCCAGGCGGTACTCGATGCCTCTCCAAAGAAGTAGGCTCGCATATCATTATCGATACCCACCACATCCATACCTTGTTGGGCAAAATACCGAACCGCGTCCGAGCCGACTAAACCCGCAGATCCTGTTACCAACGCAACACTCATTTTAATCTCCTACGTATAATTTTGCTTTCTGTATCTTAATTCGGACCGAGTAGCGGGTATAAGTCGCTTCGGTGCTCTTCAAGCCATTCAAAAATATCGTCAAAAATCACATCGACAGTTCTTTTCGGACTCCAGACGAATTCATGCTGAACACGGGTACAATCCGAAATATACCACGGTATATCCGCAGGTCGTGTTTCTGAAACCTTTCCCATTTCAATTTGGCGGCCAGCGCGACGTTGGCATTGTTCCGTTGCCTCTTGCAACGAGACACTAACCTCCAAACCACCACCCACATTGTAAACGCTCTGCTCGGGTCTTTGCTCGACTTGCGCGCACAACAATTCATATAGATCATCGACATGCAATATATCTCGAACTTGTATGCCTTCTCCACCAAAGCCCATGTAGGACAGTTTTCCTCCATACAGATGACGTGCAGCCCACAAGACGACAAATCCTTGATCAACCTTTCCCATTTGCCAAGGCCCGGTCAAAACGCCGCAACGATTGACTGCCGTGTGTAATCCATACATATGTCGGTATTCTTCAACCAATAGCTCACTCGCCAATTTTGTGGCTCCATATATACTGCGGTGCCCATCCAACGGAAAGTTCTCTGTAAGTCCAAAACGAGACCACCCGATGCCACTTTTTCCGACCGGAATCTGAAATCGTCGCCCTTCACGCTCCAAAGGTAGCGTTCGAATGGGATCTATGGGATAAATACGACTTGAAGATAAAAATATTAATTTCGCTCTTTCTCTTCTCGCCAACTCCAAAGCATTGATCGTACCAATCAAGTTGGTTTGAATAACGTATTCTGGACTATCACCGTAGCCAGCATGTACCGATGGTTCTGCAGAACACTCTACGATCAATCCTACAGTGCCGACAGACTCTAAATCGGAACGAGAGCGGATATCACCGTGTACGAACTCAACCCCTGCCTTGCGCAATCGAGGAAGCGCCAGTTCACTTCCCCGCCTTCTCAAATTATCGAACGCGTACACCACATCTTTTGGGTGCTCCGCTTTCCATCGAATCGCAATATTTGAGCCTACAAAACCAGCTCCACCGGTTACAAGAACATTCATGATACTCCATCAAACGCAAGTGTGATAATTCAGATCACATTCCCTTGCAAGAACTCAATGACGATCCGTGGGTTCCGGTTTTATCACACCATCATTACTAGAGTCCCAGCATCAGAAGGATTCACCCTATGAAAGTCAAATGTTGAAAGAAGAATTTGTTGAAATCGCCGGTGGTGTCTTCACGCGTAACAAATCTTGGTCGAGGCTTTCCTCTCGTGAGAAGCGTTCGTTTCTGTGGAATTTTTATCGTTTTTTGCCGAAGGATGCGTACTCCATATATGGTGGTTTTGACGTACGAAAACTAAAACGAGACAAGTTGTACAGCGTTGAGCACATCATTCCTCGCAGCATCATTCGTCATCATCTGGTCGGCGTGCAGCGCAACGGAGCGGAGTGTAATCCATTAAATCTCGCACCCTCGCATACGCAACTCAATCAACTTCGACAAAACAATCCATTTGACCTAGAGGAAGATTTGGTTGCCCGCTCTTTGTCTCTGGAGTACCCATCCATCCACAACGATTCTGTCGGTTTAGACGCCCAAAATGAATGGGTATTGCCAGCACGCTCAAAGGGTGATATCGCTCGCTCCATACTATATATGAATCTGACTTACGGTATCCCTCTTTCGAAAGAAGAGCGTTCGACGATGAAGCGTTGGGCAAAGAGAGATCGCGTTTCGAATATGGAAAAGCAGTTCAACGAATGGAGCATGGAACGCTGGGCTATCCAAAATCCCTTTGTTACTCATCCCGACATCATAGATGATACAAATCTTGTGGGATAAAATACCGATGCCATAAAACAATCCGTTATTCGATTTTATTTAAGTTGAGGGTTCGCACCCACAAATTTTCCGAGAATTACGATGAAAGTTTTAGACTCAGAACCCTAAATTAGGCTAAATTTAATATTCTTGAAAAAAATCATTACAATGTAGGTTTTTTCAGCTTATATAACTTACGTCACTCAATGGAGGGTGAATCGTATGCTTCAGAAAAAAAATCCGAATCCAAATCACGCGAACGTTATGTCATCCGAAGAGGAAGCCGGAGCCCCCGCTCCAGCATCCGTCTCCAATATGCAACTGCTCGAACAAATCGCGCAAGGGCAAGCCGACCCGGCACTGATGTCGCAACTCCTTCAAAATCCTAACTTTGAAGATTCCATGCTTGCCATCGGTGGTGGTGAACGGGATAAGATTGTACAAAGAGCCGGAGGCGGCAACGACAGCCTGCACGCACACGGCAGGGGCGGAAACGATCGAATTCGACAAAGAGGTGGTATTGGTGACGATAGTCTTTTTGCTCGCGGCGGTGCGGGAAGGGACAAAATCCGCCAAAACGGTGGCAGAGGACGCGACAAACTTAAGGCCAACGGCGGCAGTGGTAACGATCTCGTCGTACAAAGAGGTAAACGAGGAGACGACGTACTCAAAGCGCACGGCAAACAAGGACGCGACAAAATCATACAAAAAGGCGGCAAAGGAAACGATACACTTTCAGCCCGCGGGGGAAGCGGTAGGGATAAAATCGTCCAGAAAGGCGGAAGAGGCCGAGACGATTTGAAGGCGTACGGCGGTAAAGGAAACGATCGCATCAAGCAGAAGGGTGGCAAGGGTGCAGACAATCTATATGCTGACGGTGGTAAAGGAAGCGACAAAGTCAAAATGTTTGGTGGACGTGGCGACGACACATTGACATATGATGCAAGCGCGGGAGAAGACCGCGTTCGCTTAAAGGGCGGAAGAGGCGAAGATACCGCCATCATAAACACCAACGGCTACTCCGTATTGGTTCAAGACAGAAAAGGAGAAGTTCTCTTTGCCACGGGGGCCAAAGGGCAACCCTACACCGGAGGCGGAACCAAAATCAAGGTATCCGGCATCGAAAATTTGGATGTTCGAACGCCTGACAGCGAGGTCGTGATTCCGGAGGTAGAACCCCCTACGACCACCGTAACACCGCCTACAACTGTGCCCGAGGAGACGACACCTCCCGTCACGACACCGGCTCCGGTTACTCAACCTGGCCCCTCACCCGAGGAAAGTGGAAATGATCCCAGTGTTACAGGCCCTACCCTCGACTCCGAAAATACATCGGGTACGGATACATCGGTACCGGCACCGGCTGTAGAAACCCCTGTACTGAACTCACGTGGCAATGGACCTGAAATCTGCTCCGTATACACACAATCGACCGAGGTTATGTTCGACAATGAGTCCGTCGATGTATACTTCAACGCTCGACACGCAGAGTGGGACGATCTCACATGGGATTACAACTGGTCTGGCGCGATTGCGGGCAAAGTGCAAAACGCAGGCCC
>JAYYRF010000558.1:0-6322 GCA_036127535.1 Myxococcota bacterium
ATGTTTCCACATGGTTGAGTAATGTATGCTGGATTGGATTGAAGCTCTCAAAAAGCTTGTGGACTTGAAAGAGAGAGGCGTTTTATCGGAAGAAGAATTATTGCTGGGCAAGAAGAGACTCTTATAGGAACGATCGTAATACACCGATCCCGATCAGTCGCATCCGCATATTGAAAGCGTGAAAACCGTTGCGCCAGAGTCCGAGGATTTAAGCAAGTCCGTCTCCTATGGCAGCTACGACAAGATAAAACGCATCGGTTCATACCGAATTTTGGGGCTTCTGGGCAAGGGAGGCATGGGAGAGGTTTTCCGTGCGCGCCATATGGAAGAATCTTGGGCGAAGCGCCAAGGGGGAGATGTTGCCCTCAAAATTATGCGACCGCGTTTCGCAAAGGATCCGAATTTCAAGGAGCGTTTTATCCGAGAAGGCGATGTGGGGAAACGAATTGAACACCCCAACGTAGCCCGTGTCCATGAAGTAATCTTGGATGGGGAGACGCTGGGTTTGGTTATGGAACTGGTCGATGGAAAACCGTTAGACGAAGTGATTCCCAAACAGGGGTTGTCTTTAAAAAAAGCGATACAAATTTTGGAGCCCTTGTGCAATGCACTCGACCAACTCCATGCAAAAGGCATCGTACACCGTGACTTGAAGCCAGAAAACATTCGCATTCGCAGTAATCTACAGCCTGTGGTTCTAGACTTTGGGATTGCCAAGTCTTCGGAACTAGAGGATGAGGGGATGACCAAAACCGGTGTCTTGATGGGAACGGTAACCTACATGGCTCCAGAGCAGATCGATGCCAAAAATGTTTGGCCTGCCGCCGATCGCTATGCCTTGGGAATGATTGCGTACGAAATGCTTTGTAATCGGCGTCCTTGGGAAAAGGACTTATCCGAAGGACGAATTTATACGCTTAAGCTACAGGGCAATATCAATCAGTTGCACTATGTAAAGCCCGATTTGGGGAAAAAAATATCCAAAGCGGTCATGAGAATGTTGGCCATACGACCCGAGCACCGCTATCCATCGTGCGAGGCTTTTGTCAGCACCTTGAAACGGGGAGGGGAAGAAAAATTTGATATCCAAAAGGCGAATCAACTCGACCAGGAGGACTTGGCGAACGTTCGTCAGCAGCTCAATACGCTGCGTGCTTTGCACGATGATCTTCAGTTAAAAATTGTGGAGGAGCAAGCCAAACTCTCTGACATTCAAAAGGTACGCGACAACAAAATGTCTCAACTCGAAAAGAAGCACCAGCTGGACAAAAGAGAGGCGGAAAAAGATATTCACAAGATCAAATCGCAGATCGACAAGGCGGTTAAGGGACTTGTGGCAGAATTCGACAAAAAAAAGGCGGCCAAAAAGAATTACATCGATGATTTACGAAAGGATGTTGCTCGCTACAGCTTACAACTGAGAGAGGCAAAATCAGAGTTGGCGACGAGTTGGAACAACTTTGTGTCCATCTTTTCATCTCAAAAGAAGAAAGAATTACAAGATGCTGTCAATCGAGCGCAATCCAATTTATCGGATGCAAAGCAGCGAATCGACGACGCGAATGCAAACTACGAGCGGGACATACGAGAGCTCGAGCGGCAAGAAGAAGAAGCTAGAAATCGGTTTGTACGAGCCGGAGAAGCAAAGATCGCAGAATTACAATCGCAGGTCATGAAAAAGGTAAACCAATGCAACGTGGTATACAATCAGCAAAAAGATCAACTGATCTTGGCCTTTGACCAGCAAAAAAAGGACTTGGATGTTCTGATTCTTAGTTATCGTACGGAACAAGAAAGGGTGGCGGTTCGTTTGCAGGCGCTCAAAGATGCGTATCCAGAAGATCTATGGATTGTAAAGAAGAAGGTAGAGGTCGAACGCGAGTCCTTTGTCATGGTGAAAATCGAATCGGGATCGTTTATGATGGGATCCGACACACAAGATGCTGCCGCACAAAGTGTCGAGTTTCCTCGTCATAAGGTCAATCTACAAAAAGGATTTTGGATGTCTTCGACGCCGATCACGCAATCGCTCTACGAACGGATCACGCGAAGCAACCCCAGTGCGAAAAAACACCCCCAACAGCCGGTTGAGAGCATCTCTTGGTTTGACGCCGTCAATTTTTGTAACCGCTTGTCCATCCAGCAGGAGATTGCACCTGCATATCGAATCGTCCAGCAAAAAGTGTTTTGGGATCGCTCTTCTGGAGGCTACCGATTGCCAACCGAAGCCGAGTGGGAGTATGCTGCTCGGGCCGGGAAAGAGACGGTGTTTGCCGGAAGCGATAATCCCACAGAAGTTGCGTGGTTCTATGACAACAGTCACGGTACGCCTCAACAAGTCGCGCAAAGAAAACCGAATAGTTTTGGTTTGCACGACATGAGCGGTAATGTGTGGGAGTGGTGTTTCGATGGTTCGGGTGCGTATCCTGCCAACATCGCCACCGATCCGATCGGTGATAGCAACGCGGATAAAAAAATTCGTCGTGGCGGATCGTGGAGAAACAAGATTACCGCTCTTCGGGTTACCCATCGCTCTCATTCAAAGCCAAGTCGGATATCCAACGCCTGTGGTTTTCGCATCGTCCGGACGGTAACCTAGTCGGCTGATTTTCGGGTGAGAATGGACACAAATCGATTGATCTCATCCTTGGGACTACGAGAGCGCATGATCCAACCGGCGCTCGCAACACCATACGCACCGTTTTGCAGCACGGACACAGTTTTTTGTGGTGTAATGCCACCAACGGCCAGTATTGGTACCGTACTTTGTGCGCATATCTTTCTCAATGCTTCTAAACCGACAGGATGCGAATCTTTGCTCAGAGGTGCGAACACAGGACCGTATAGGAGGTACTGCGCGCCCAAATTCCTACCTTTGTCCAAGGACTCTTGAGAATGGATGGAGGCACCAAAGACACGGTCAATGGACGCGGCACTTAACTCGGATTCCGGTAGGTGGATCGGGTTCCAGCCTTTGTCTCGCGCATCGGATAGAGCGGTATTCACAATGAGTCTTGGATGGCTAGGGAGGAGAGAGGCGGCTTGAAACAGTAGATCGGGGCGGCCTTTGGCGCGAATTTGTAAGGCGATCGTCGGGTAGTCGGGAAGATAGGAATACAGCAAGCGGAGTCTATCGATCCACTCGTCCGTCGAAGAACAGGTGTATCTCTCTCCAATCATCAAGAGTTTCGGTTTTAGCGCCAAGCCCGCCCCTCGAGTGGAGAAGAGGCCTGTGCATAGGTTTTTGAAGGCATTCTGCCGGCCAAATACGCTTGGCGCCCGGCGTAGGCCGCCGCGCGAACGGCGCGTGACATTTGTACGGGACGGCGTGCTTTGGCGACGGCGGTGTTGAGCAAGACCGCTTCGCACCCCAGTTCGAACGCCTGTGCGACATCGGATGCCGTTCCGAGCCCTGCATCTACAATGACGGGAACCGTTGCGCGCGATACGATGAGTTCTAAATTATGGGGGTTTCGAATCCCCAAGCCGGTTCCAATGGGAGCGGCTAAGGGCATAACGGCTACACACCCGATGTCTTCGAGTTTTCGGGCAAGGACGGGATCGTCATTGGTGTACGGTAAAACCTGAAAGCCATCGAGTACCAGCTTTTCTGCGGCGATGAGTAGCTCTTCTCCGTCGGGCAGCAAGGTTTCCTCATCCGCGATCACCTCGAGTTTTATCCAGTTGGTCTCGAGAGCAGAGCGAGCGAGTTTTGCCGTTAAAACCGCCTCTTTTGCGGTGAAACAACCGGATGTATTGGGAAGGAGGTGCACACCTTTCTCTTGTAAGAGTCCGTAGAGATCTTCGCGTCCTTGGACATGGGCGGGAATCCGTCTCAAGGAGAGCGTGACCATTTGCGTTCCAGAGGCTTCTATCGATGCGAGCATGGTGCTAATGTCCGGATATTGAGCGGTTCCCAACAGCACGCGAGATTGAAGTTTGAGATCTCCGAGGCAAAAAGTATCGGTATCCGATTGGGTTTGCATGCTTAACCTCCAGCGGTCGCTTGTAAAATTTCCACACGGTCTCCGTCTTGTAGCGTCGTGTGCATCCATTGTGTTCGGTGTATAACATCTTCATTGCATGCGATCGCTATGCCTTTAGATTGTGATAACCCACGAAGCGCAAGAAGTTGTGTGAGGGTCATGTTGGGAGCAATTTCGATGCTTTCACCATTGAGAAGAATCTTCATGTTCTCTCCAAAATCGAAGGGGATCAAAGGGGGACGAGGAAGGGGGACGCTCGATTTGATCGCACAGAAGTCGTGCGGCGGCCGGCGCCAACAAAATACCATGTCGAAAGTGCCCGATGTTGAGCCAAAGGTTGCTGAGGTGACCCCGACCGATGCCGGGTTGATGATCGCGTAATGCGGGTCTAAAACCAATCCCGAATTCCATCACTTCAAGTTCATAGATTCCGCGGAGGAATTGCCAACTGTGATACAGAAGATCCAGCAGATGTCCCGCTTTCTTTTTGTGGCAAAATCCTTCCTCTTCCATCGTTGCGCCAATGTATAAATGACCTTCCTCGCGTGGTATCATGTACACATCGGGTGTGCGGATTGTGTGTTGGATGAGTTCTTCTCCTTTCAACAAAAGATAGTGCCCTTTCACAGGACGCAACGGCAGCCAATCCAGCAGGGGTTGCTGTGCACTCCATGCGCCATCGGCGACAACGATGTTTTCCGCTTCCAGTACGTCTCCTCGTTCGAGGCGGATTGATTGAATCCTTTTACCATCTCGTTGAAAAGAGAGCGATTCGAATGTTTTGAGCGCTACGCCTGCATGGCAAAGGGCATGTTGAAGAACCCTTTGAAGAGAGCGTGGATCGATGCTGTAGGATTCCGCGGAGAACAAACCACCCGCCAGTCTTGGTGCCAGGTTTTCTTCGAGGCTCCGCAACGCGCGAATGGTCAATCTTTGACACTCCAGTCCGTGCTCTTGCTGAAAGGCTCTTAGTTGTTCGAGTTCTGAGAGGTGGTCGCGATGTTGCGCGAGGAACAGGGTGCCTTTTTGATGATAGCCGGCGGACTGTTGGCTGGCATCTTCGAGTCGTTGCACCCACGTTGGGTAGAGCCGAAGACTCTCTTGGGCGAGTCCAAGAAGCGCACTGCCCGCTGTGTCGGCTTCAAAGGCCGGCGTCAGCATGCCACCCGCGGCATGCGTTGCGGCTCCGACTCTATTTTTGGAGAGCACAAGAACGCTCTTTCCCCTGTTGTGTGCTTCCCATGCCGTTGCGAGGGCAGCAATTCCACCGCCAATAATCAGAAGGTCCAAGGCTAGGCTCGCTTTTCCAAAATGGTCACCGCGCTCATGGCTTCATCGAAGCCGATCATGCCACCCGCATTTTGGGCAAGCCCGATTTTGACGTCTCTATCGACTTGTAGACGTCCCGCTTCCTGGCGAAGCTGATTGGTCAGTTCAAAAAGCATTCCCAAGCCCGTGGCTCCCAACGGATGTCCTTTGGCAATCAGGCCACCGGAAGCATTGATCGGTCGGCTTCCAGAAGAGAAGGTTTCTCCGGAAGCAACATATGGACCGGCTTTTTCACAAAAACCAAGGGATTCTAAATGCTTGAGTTCACAGTGTGCGGTTGAGTCATGTACCTCCGCAAAATCGATATCGGATGGTTGTAGTCCAGCTTGCTGGTACGCTTTTCGTGCAGCGTGATAGGTAACGCTATCGTCCGTAAGATCTCGCATGGTTCCGCTGGACATCGCGGATGCGCGTATGTAGACCCCCCTTGCTTGCGATTCGGCCGGGAGCTTCTCAAAAGCGGAATCAGAACAAAGCAGAATGGCCGCTGCACCATCGGAGATAGGGGCGCACATGGAGCGCGTGAACGGTTCCAAGACAGCTCGATCCGACAATACTTGCTCCACGCTCATTCCAAAACGGTATTGAGCGAAGGGGTTCTTCTTCCCGTTGTTGTGGTTTTTCGATGCAACTATCGCAATGTGCTCTTTTGTACAGGAGCCCTTGAGCAGAGAATGTTGGGCTTGCATAGCGTGTATATCGATAAAGATCACGCGATACGGGTGTGGCTGGAATGATAGGTTGTGCTTTTGACTTTGAGAGCGGTAGAAGGACATCCATTCTTCGCTATGGTTTTTGTCGATGCCGTCTCCAAATAGGGGGAAGCTTTTCAGTAATTTGGGATCGTTCTCAAAGATGAGCTTTTCCACACCCACGGCCATGGAGAAGTCGTGTTGATGTAACGCTTGTAGAGCACTGTGAAAAGCAACGCTACCGGTTGCGCAACCGGCTTCGACATTGACGATGGGGGTGCGAGTAGGGATGATTTCTTCTTGCATGAGTGGCCA
>JAYYRF010000559.1:0-8754 GCA_036127535.1 Myxococcota bacterium
AACGTTCACCCCAAGCATCACCCGTTGTGTCATCCCGAGAGAAATCCCCGCGGGAGAGCGACTCCGAGAGCGTCTCCGAGAGCGTCTCCCGAGAGCATATGGAAGACTCTTCTTTGGACGATGTTACGGAAACGCGATCCGTATCGGAAGAGAATCCTTTGGATGTGCAAAGACCACAACAAAACCTGCGATCCAAACGTGAAGACTCCGCCGTCGGCATGTCGACGTCCACGGAATCCCCAAAATCACCGGAAGAGTCTTGGGAGCAATATGAGGTGATCAAACCAACATCCGTTTCCCGTACGCGCAAAGAACCTGCTGTCGAAGACGTCATGGGAGAGGTCGGCTTAATTGAGCCTCGTGTGAACAACATGCTAGACGATGTGGCCGATACACCACGATGGAAGTCTGCTCGTGGGATTACCAATAACTCTGCTCGAGAGAACGAACTTGGTTCTGGTAAGTGGGGAGCAGAGCCATCAACCCTAGATCCCGAAGAGCTTCGAAAAAGAATGCCAACGGACATGCCGGTTCGGCCAATGGAAATCGAAGAGAAAGGAAATGGTTGGGCGGGATTCTTGGTGTTCTTTGTTTTTTTGGTTTTGATTTTGATGATGGTTATTTCCCTATAGACCATTAGTATCGAAACCAAAGGCTTGGGGAACTCGGTGCGCTTAGCAGAACAAATCCATGCTCTACCACAAAGTGCTGGCGTGTACTTTTTTAGAGATGCGAAGGATCGCATTTTGTATATTGGAAAGGCCAAGCGCCTCAAGACTCGTCTTCTACAATATATTCGAGGCCAAGACGATCGACGCATGGTGGACACGCTATTGCGTCGAGCGGTTCGGATCGAAGCGACGTTGACCAATACGGAAAAAGAAGCGTTAATCTTGGAAGCCAATGCGATCGCGATGCACAAACCACCGTTTAATGTCAAATTATTGGATGGTGGATCATTTCTATACATCTGCTTGGATCAAAAAGGATTTTGGCCCTATACCTTTCTACGACGAAAACCAAAGCGCAAAAAAGGACGAATTATTTTTGGCCCCTTTCCCTCTGCCTTTGCCGCTCGAAAAACCTTGGAATTTGTCGAGCGTCGTTTCTCGTTGCGAACCTGCAGTGATGCGGAGTTTAAGAGACGAAAAAGGCCGTGTTTACAGTATCAAATGCATCAATGTTTGGCTCCGTGCGTACAAAAATGTACACAAGATGAATACGATGGTGTTGTTCGAAACGTATCGCTGTTTCTAAAAGGAAAGAATCGAGACTTGATCGCAAAGACCAAAAGTCGCATGATCGAGTTGGCAGAGGAAGAGCGTTTTGAAGAAGCAGCCAAAAAGCGAGACCTACTCCGAGCCTTGGAACAAACTCTAGAGCCGCAGACGATCATTGGCTCTCGACCATTAAATTGTGACGTGTGGGGTATCTACCAACAGGGAGGGGTTGGACAAGTATGTGTGTTGCCGGTTCGCGGTGGTACCGTGCAGCCGGCATTGTTCTTTTCTTTTGAGAATGTTTTGGAGCTAACGATGGTGGATCGATTGAGTACGATGTTGCATAACTGGTACGATCAAGCCTTCGTTCCGAAGGAGATTCTCGTTCCGAATATCCCGGTGGATGCCCATACCCTCGAAGAGATTCTTAGGGACAAGAAGCAAGCAAAGGTGTCGATAATTCAGCCCAAACGAGGGGAGAAATATACGTTGCTGCTTTTATCCGACAAGAATGCCCGATCCGCCTTTGAACGATCCAGATCTAAAGAGCAGCAAAATCAATTGTTACTCAAAGAATTGCAGCGGTTGTGCAACCTCCCGGTTTTACCATCTCGTATCGAGTGCTTTGATAATTCTCATCTGCAGGGAAGCAATCCCGTTGCGAGCATGGTGGTGTTTATTAACGGCGTGGCAGATAAAAGTCGGTACCGGATCTTTTCATTGCCGGATTCTATCGGAGGAGACGACTACGGATCGATGCGAAATGTACTTCAGAGACGTTTTTTGCGCGCGAAGGATGCAACACAAACCGGTTGGGAACAGCCGGATTTACTCATTGTTGACGGCGGGCGAGGGCAGTTGAGCATTGCCCGATCCGTCTTGAAGGACTTGAAGTTGGAAACGATTCCGGCGATTGCGCTAGCAAAACCCAAGACGGAGAGAGCCAAGGGTGACCGGGACAGCACGGATAAAATTATTGTTTGGGACAGAAAAGACCCGATTCGTTTGCCCGCTAACCATAAGGTTTTACACCTGCTTCAGCGAATTCGCGACGAGAGTCATCGCAAAGCGGTGTCGTTTCAAAGTAAAAAGCGTCAAAAGAAGACCTTGAAATCTCAGTTAGACGGCATTGCTGGGGTTGGTCCGAAGCGCAAAAAACAGTTAATCAAGTCTTTGGGGAGCATTGCAGCCATTCGGGCGGCCAGCGTGGAAGAATTGGCCGCCATTCAAGGTGTTGGTGCGGCTTTAGCCAAGGATATTTATCAACATTTTCATGGGAATGCACCGCAAAATGAGCCCAATGACTCGCCTTGATTTGTCCACAGCGCGCAACCGTCGCAATTCTTCTCTCCATCAAGCGTGAGTCTATGTTTTTGTTCTTGTTGAACGCTCAGAATACCTGTCATCGGTTCGCCAAAGCATTGAGCTGAACTGTTCCAATACCCATCCAAAAGAAGTGGTGTCTCCTGTTGAAAGATCGAACCATACAAAGTCGTATCATATTCTTCGGGATACTCTGAAAAGGGATAAATCGAGGCGCGAAGGGAAAAGTGCGCGTTTCCCAAAGAGCAATCGTTTGGATGTAAGAGGTATCGTTCAGAATTTTCCTTCGAAAAACCGTAGAGACCGCATCCTTGGCCGATCAGGTCAATTTGCAGCAGCGAGCCGTACTCGGTTAGCGCAAGTATGCCGTTTAAATACAAAAGCTGTTTGTCTCGCTGTGAAATTGAAAACCCATCTCCCTCTACACCCCCTGTTGGAATGCTCCGAAGGGTTCCTTCTATGCTGTACCCCAGTACGGTTTCGCAGTTACCGTGCCAAACTTTGTTCGTGTCTTCATAAGACAATAGAGGACATTGCGGATCTTGCGATAAAAAGTATGTGAGGGAGTTTTCCAAACGAATGATGGGATCCAAGTCCGTATACTGCAATGAATCCGATAGCGTTTGCTCTTCTTCTACCGGTAAAGATGGAGTGTAGGAGGCACAAGCAGTAAGAAAGATGAGACTAAAGATACTCGTACTCCGGACCTTCTCCCGCTTCGGGTGGTACCCATTGAATAATTTGGTACGGATCCCGAATGTCACACGTTTTACAATGCACACAGTTTGAAAAGTCTACTTGCAGGCTTTTTCCCAAAGCGGCCTTTTCGTCTTCTACAATGTTGTATACTTGCGCGGGGCAAAAACGTTCGCAAGGATTACCGTACTCTTCGGTACAGCGACTAATGCAGTGATCTGCGCTAAATCCCCTCTTTTCCGGCTCCACACGCAGGTGACATGGTTGATGTTCATCGTGGATCGAACCGGATAGATATACAGCCGTCAGCTTGTCGATAATATAGCAGTCGTCGTCTTCTACCCCTCTGTAATGATCCTTCAGATCGGCGTAGCGACCTGGCTCGTACATGTCGGGGCGATCTTTTTGTGAGCGGTAGTATTCTCCAATTTTTTTCATGCCGGTGTGATCTTCGTGCGCTTTGCCAATGGAGCCCGAACCAAAGATCTTTGCGGCTCCGAATTTCATTGCACCAAAGGGGAGACCGTGATTGGAAATGTCGATATGAAAGTTCTGGGATACCTGCATTTCTTCTCGAACCCATGAGGCGTCGACGCGTTGTTTGTAGCCTTTCATGACCGCATCGGAGACGTCGTTTTTGACGAGCGCATCGAAGGCCGTTTCACCAGCGAGCATTCCAGATTTCATGGCGAGATGTATACCCTTGATGCGAGCCGCATTCAGAAATGACGCGGAGTCTCCGATGAGCATTGCGCCGGGTGCATGGAGTTTGGGCATGCAGCCCCAGCCACCGACCGTTACCGCCTTCGCACCGTACTTGATGACGCGACCTTTGCCTAAAATTTCGCGCACTTTTGGGTTTAATTTGAGCTTTTGCAGAAGGTACTGCACATCTTGATCTGGATTCCCCGCGTCGAGAACCGCGAGCAATCCAATCCAAACGCGGTCATTTGCCATACTGTATATGAACGCTCCACCGAAGGTACCGTTTATGGGACCAAGAGAACCGCTAAGGGGGTAACCAGCGGTGAGGTAGACAAATCCCTTATCGACACTGCCCTTTGGTAACTGCAAGACCTCTTTACAGCCCATTTCGTAGGTAATGGGATTGGTATCGTCCATTAGACCGTATTTTTCCATTAAAATTCGTGCGAGATGACCGCGGGGGCCTTCTCCGATAATCGTCACTTTAGAGAATATGTCTGCGCCGGGCTCGTATTCGTCTTTCGGTGAGCCATCGGAATCCAATCCGCGGTCGCGCGTTCGCACGCCACAAACTTGGTTCTCTTCGTTGTAAAGGAGCTCCCAACCTGCTGTACCCGTCATGACTTCGATACCTCTTTCGGTCGCGATGTCAGCAAGCCATCTTTGGAACTTCGCGATAGAAATGATGGGTTTACCCATGTCGTGAAACTCTGGTGGCATAACTGGCAAGCCAAAACCACCGTTTTCCGTCAGCAGCAGCATCTGTTCTTTTTCGACCCACATTTCCAACGGAAAATCATCTCGCTCCTTCCAGTCCGGAATCAGTTCGGTTAGGGCGATGGGATCGAGAACCGCTCCCGATATGCCGTGAGAGCCGACTTCTGAGCCTTTCTCTAGAATGAAGATTTTGGGTTCGTGGATGTGTTGAATCTTGGGATCCAAATCCGCACGCTCGTTGTGCTCCTCTATCATGTTTTGTAAACGAATGGCTCCCGCAAGGCATGCGGGTCCGGCTCCTACAAAGGTTACATCTGCGTGAATCGTTTCGCGCTCAATCTCCATTTTACTCTCCTCGCCATGGGCATAAGTATATATTCTAATGCAACGCTGAATGAAATGCGATAATAGTCTTACTGAAATTATATCCGATTATTCTGGTAATGCTTTCTGATGGTAAAAAAGATTCTTCTATGAGATTTTAAATGAATAAATATTCCCGATTTTCTATAATTTTCTTCATTTCTGTTGTACTGGATCAAGCCTCCAAAATATGGATAGAGAATTACTTTAAGTGTCCTTCGATTCCATCCATACGCGAAGCATATCAAACCGGAAAATTACAACCGATCCCAGAAATTCAAATCATAGACGGCTTTTTTTCATTGGCTCATGCACACAATCAAGGCGCAGCAATTGGCATTATGCAGGGTCAGATGCTGATCTTTGCTGTTTTTACCATCATTGCTATCGGTTGGATTGGCTATACTTTGTATGAGATTGAAGAAGACGATCACTTTTTGAACCTGACCTTGGCACTTATCGGTTCTGGCGCCATTGGTAACGCTATCGATCGTTTCCGTTTGGGCTATGTGATAGACTTCTTGCGCGCCTACACCGAAAATCCAAAATACGCCTCTTGGCTGCATGATAAATTTGGAACCGCAGAGTGGCCGAGTTTCAATGTTGCTGACGCCGCGATTGTTGTTGGTATGATCATGTTTCTTCTGCACGGAATATTCTTGGCGAAGGACACCAAAGAACTCGATGAGTCCTTGGACGTACCCGAGATTTCAAAGGGAGATTAATATCCTCCTCAGTAAATCGTATTCTTCCACCATTTGTAGAATAGGATTAGTGTCCAGAGTCGAAGGCCGTGGTTCCGAACCCCTTTGATGTGCTCTTTTTGGAGTCTTTTGACCATAGAGCCAACAAAGAGATGTGGGAGGTCATTGCAAATTCCATCGACTTGTCTTTGCAGAAATGTCTTTCCCTCCTCTAAGAGCCAACGGTCGAGTGGTTGTAACCACGTTCGTTTGGGGCGATTGAGAAGCTGCTGTGGTATTCGTTTGTGTAGTAATCTTCTCAATGGCCATTTACCTACATAATCCAAGTTCTCCCTGTAGACTTTTAGTGAACCGGGGATTTGGGCGGCGTATCGCATAAGAGAGGTGTCGAGCATTGGATAGCGCAATTCAATGCCAGAATGAGCGCTGCTGCGGTCTGCGCGCATCAATGAATCTTCGATAAGCCAGCCTCGTTGCCAAACATACAAGATCTCATTGATGGGATCACTGTCGATTTCTTGATACATCGGCGTGAGCACCGTTTTACGAATTCCGGGACGAACCAAGCCGGTATCACTTAAAATATCGACGCGATCTGGTGCGAGAAAGATACGCGAAGCACCGATTGAACGATCCATACCAAATTGAGCGTATCTCGCCAGCAGATCTCGATTACCTGTTTTTTGGGCTGCCTTGCGAATCATTCGCTGTGCCAAATATGGAAGTTGAGAAATTTGTTTTGCCCGCGCGATGCGCGCAGCGAGATACGGCATGCTTCTTCCTCCAAAGACCTCGTCTCCACCATCGCCTGAAAGCAGGACGCGGATAGAAGAACGTAGCTTCTTGAAGAGGATAAATTGGACGACACCCGCTGCCGTGGGCAACGGTTGTCCCATACAAAGCGTTGCTTCATCAAAGGCCTCGATGAATTCTTTTTTGCGGACGTGGATTTCATGATTTTCCGCACCCATCAGCTTCGAAATACGCGCAGCGAAGGAAGCTTCACTTTGGATAGCCCCTTCTAAACTCACAGTGAACGTGGGAGGGGGATCTTGTAATGTACAGGCGTGATATAAAATAGACGATGAATCCAAACCACCGGATAGTAAGATTCCAACCGGATCTTTTCCTGCGAGTCTTCGTTCGACGGATTGGTGCATTAGGGTATCTATTTGATCGAGTATATCGTTGGTCGATGGGCTCTTGCTATCGATGGAGCTCCAAACGGAGTGATGCCACTTCCTCAACTCACTTGATTCTTTCGATAAGATCACGACATGTCCGGCAGGGACGGAGTAAATTCCCTGGAGAAGGGTACGAGGCGCATGAACATAGCGAAAGCTAAGCTGTTCAGCGAGGTGTTCCAAAGCGAGTTCTTTTTTGACCCACGGTAGTCGCAGCAGAGGAGGGATCTCCGATGAAAAAGCGATTTTCGATCCTCGTTTCGTCCAAAAAAGAGGACGAGAACCGTCCATGGAACGAAAGAGATAGAGTTTCTTTTCCAGAGGATTCCACGCAGCGACCGAAAACGTTCCATTCAGCTCTTCGAGACCGGCCGGGCCTCTTTCTACCCAAAGTTTTGCTAATTGCTCGTTGCTGTGGCTATAACATCGGGAATCGATAGAGAAAATCCACTCTTCGTGCGTGATGGGGCCTTTTCGATCGTGACCCAGACTGATGAAGGTGCGCTGGGAGAATAGAGCGGGTCCTTTGCTGTATGCGCCGCGATCATCCGTACCTCTATGGGCGTTGGCTGCAGAGAGCATTTGACCTTGCTCTTGCAGGGGAAGGGAAGAATAATCTATTAATCCTGCAATTCCAGACAAACCTTTCTCCTGAACACATTATATTAACGTGCTTTGATATGCGATTGGTACGGATTGTGCAAAAAAGGTGTATGTATGATATGGAGTTTTTTGGCTTGTTTTGCAGAAACAGACAAACAGGCTGTTCCTACAGAAAAGGCTCAAAGGCCGGATATTGTTCTTGTCGTGGTAGATACCTTACGCTTTGATCGGCTTGAAATATTCGGAAACTCCCGCACATCATTGCCCACGGCAGATCGCCTGGCGAAGGAAGGACTTTGGTTCTCGCGTGCATATGCACAGTCCGGTTGGACCCTTCCCTCCTTTGTTAGTATGTGGACGGGGACATATCCTCACCAACATCGTGTTGGCCGGAATCCAAAAGATGACAAAGAGTTTGGTTCCTTGCCAGAATCAACTACGACGTTGGCGGAGTCTCTGCAGGAAGTCGGATATGCGACCGGTGCCGTGATTAACAATACCTTTCTCGCTCCTGCCTTTGGTTTGGCGCAAGGCTTTGATGATTACTTGTATCAAGGAGCGGATAATACCGATCTTCGTTCGGCTGAGCAAACGTCAAAGGATGCCTTGACGTGGTTGGAGAAACAAAAGAAGCCCTCTTTCATGGTGGTTCACTACATGGAGCCACATATGCATTTAGATCCCAAACCTGCATTTCGAGGAGTATTTGCCCCCAAAATGGAAAAGCCACCGGTTCCGATTCCATTCATGACGGAGCATGCGTTCAAAATGACCCAAAAGGATCGAACGCCAGTACAGATGGATTACATCTTTGGACTCTATGACGAAGAAGTTTGGGCGGTCGAATTGGGGCTGCGCAACCTAATCGACGGAATTAAAAAGAGAGGGACATGGGAGAACACGGTTTTTATCATCACTTCCGATCATGGTGAAGAATTTTGGGATCATGGTAAATTTGAGCATGGACATTCTTTAATGGGTATTTTGACGCATATACCCCTCATTGTGTATGGCCCTTCTTTCAAAGGCAAGGGTAAGGTGCGTACACTGGTGGAGCACGTCGACCTATACCAAGGAATATTATCTCTTGCCGGCGCTAAATCTCCGGAGGACACGATGGGAGAGGACTTATTTTCCCTGCTGCAAGCGGAAGATGCAGAGCGTTGGAGTATCAGTGAAAATACGCTGTACGGCGGCCCCCAGGTTTCCATCATGTCACCCCGTCACCGACTGGTTCTC
>JAYYRF010000560.1:0-5908 GCA_036127535.1 Myxococcota bacterium
GTTCTATGAGTGATGAAGCGCAGGTTTTGGGAGAGCAGTTTTCCACGTTTATTACGGAACTTTCAAACTACACCTCAGATTGGCAGGTGATGGTTGTGAATGCTGACCACGGTTGCAATCATTCCGGGATCCTTACTCCACTTACTGCGGGGTATGAAACGACCTTTTCTCAAGCCGTTCGCACTGGAGCCTATGATATTTCATTTACGGAGGCATTATTAACCAATGTGACTCGTGCCGTAGAGAAAACAGGGCCGGGAGAGTGCAACGAAGGTTTCCTAAGACCCGATGCGATGCTGCATATCATCATGTTATCCGACGAATGTGAGCAATCGCCCAATCCGGGCATTTGCGGTACCCAATGGCAATCGTATGTCGATCGAGTGGTTGCCGAGAAAGGGGACTTGCAGCTGGTTCGGATGTCTGCTGTCGCAGGGGATTACCCCAGTGGGTGTGGGAATCCCCAAAGCGCGGAATTTGGTTCGGGTTATTGGGAAGCGTCCCAAGCGACGGATGGACTCTTCATTAGTATTTGTTCTGATTGGACGTCACCACTCTCTTTGCAACAACTCGCAACGTCGAGTATCTCGCAGAGTCGATTTACCTTGGGAGAAGTTCCCGTGGTAGAGACCATTTCTGTGACGGTGAATGGAAGCCTTCACACCGATTGGAGTTTTGAGCCCGCTGAAAATGAAGTGATCTTTCACTCTTCCCCTCCTTCTTCTGGAAATGAAGTGCGCATTGCGTACGCTGGTTTGCAATTGTGTGAGGGTTGATTCCAATCTCGTTCCGCCCCTTTGAAGCCGTATGGGAAAGGTGATATGTAAAGAAGAGTGATGTGCGGAGGATGTATGGTTGCAATCTTACTCTCGTTGATGTCTTGGAGTATTCCCCCCAAGAGCCCACAAGAAGGAGTCTCTTTGGGACAATTCCCGTACGAACAATTTTCGGGTACCCTTGTGGGCAGCGAAACCCGGGATCTCTTGACGGTTCCTTCCGGACAGGTCTTTGTGATTACAGCGGGAACGATGGACAATGAACTCGTCGATCTATATGCCGATGGAACCATCAAGATACATGCTACGGCCGGTGTTTTTTACAGTCGTGCCACTGCGCTTTTGCACGTGCCGATTTACAGCGGCCAAACGCTGCGTCTTCACAACACCTACACCGCCAATTCCAACTTTTATCTCGAGGGTCATTATATGGAAGAGGCGAACTTCCCGTATCGAACCTACTCAGGAACCATCTCGTCCGGACAAAGTCTCACGATCACAACCGTCCCGAGTAGCGAAGAATTTGTGGTTTCCCGACTTAGTACGAACGGAAACGATGTCTCTTTGTATCAAGATGCAACGCTTTTGGTGGTGGGTGCTTCTCGGGCCTTTCTCGAGCCGGAATCCTCTTTTAATAAAGGAACCGCCAATGTGCTCTTTCCCGCGGGCTCAAGTTTGATTCTGACCAACACCGGTGGTTATACCCGCACCTATTTTATCGAGGGATATGTGCGGTGAGCTTGTGGGATTATACCACACTGTGAATTTCCCTCTCTGCAACGGAACGCCTTTGTACGATAGCACGTGTATATATTAGAGCTGCGTAGAGGCTCGAAAGGGACATTCTTCACTAATTTACGATGCTTTTCGTCCGGACTGATTCCACAATCTCCACCCGTCTTGGCCAATGCCGAAAAAACAAATGGCGGCGAAGATAATTGTCCCCGTCCAAATGGTCGAAGGGAAAAGATAATTAAAAATACCGATTCCAAAGGAGAGTGCGGCAAGGGGCAAGCTGCTCCTCAATACGGGAGAACACGATACGAAACCCGAGCCCAAGACGAATAGGTCGACAGCGATGATTTGCGGCGACAGCCAACCTTCTTCCATTGCGATCCAACGATGCAAAACGATGACCAATATCGCACCAAAAATGGCTCCAAAAACCCGTCGCACCGCCAAACTTTTCAACCAAATGTGACGACCGAAAATCAAAAAAAGCATCGGAGGAAGAAGATAGAAAATAGAGTGTGCAAAGAGTATATCTGCGGTTACGTCCAGCGGATCTAAATTTTGAAGGGATCTCAACAACAAAAAGATCGTCAGCAAGATCGCAAAAAAAGGAACCACGACAAAGACAAAGGAGTGAGCGTACGGGAAAAAATCGTAACGGGTGCCCAATTCTTGGAGTCGTTCTCTTTCTTGTCGTGCAGATTGGTATGCGGAGCGGGCTCTCTCGAATTCTGCCTTTTGCTCTGCATCGATCGGCTTTACATATTTCAACAGCTCTTGTACGACGTCGAGTTCTTGGTTTTTCATATGATGTCGAATGGTTAGGAGTAGAAGAGCAGCCAATCCTGTTTGTGCTTCGATATTGTCTTGCCAAATCTCGAGCGATTGTTCATATGCAAAGCGAGAGCGGTGAAAGTGAGAAAAGGTTTTATTGGTAGCCCAGCCTTGCGACATCCCATCCTTGAGGGTTTGATACTCTTGTTGCGCGAGGTCGCTTAGGATAATTGCCTGTCTACGCTCGAGAAATTGCTCCAATGCTTCCCGGAAATATCGAACCGAAGCGTAGCGTTTCGACGGATCCTTTGCGCATGCGCGATTGATGATGTCTGTAAACATAGATCCAAAGACACCGGTATACTGCTGTCGTTCACATCGCTCGATTTGCGATCTCAACGTTGAAAAAGTCTCACCTTGGTATCGAAGGTTCCCCGTAATTGCCTCGTGTAAAGTCGCACCAAGTAAGAAGATGTCTGTTTTTTCATCGATCACAGAGGGGTTTCCTGCAAGCATTTCCGGTGCCATGTTATGCAAAGAGCCGCACAACCCTTTGGCGCACGTGTCTCGCTCGGACATGCGAAAGGCCAAACCCCAATCCAACAGATACACTTCACCAAAGCTGCCCACCATAATATTTTCGGATTTGATGTCACGATGCACAACGCCTCGGCTGTGGGCGTGCTCCAGTGCGTGACAGACGGAAATTAATAACGAAACCGCTTTTTGAGGCCAGTTGTCGGTGCCGTGCTCTTCTTTTATGATGGTTGAGAAGGTCTTTCCGGAAATTCTTCGCATTACAATGCGCGGCCTTTGGTCCGCATCGCGATGCACCGCATAAATGGGAACGATAGAAGGGTGCTCCAAAGAGCCTGCGATCATCGCTTCCTGTAAAATGGACTCCTCTGCCCCCAACACACCGGGATTGGCTATTTTTATGGCAACATCGCGTTTCGGGAAAGGCTGTTCTCCGAGATAAACCGTGCCCGCACCACCGCTCCCCAAAAGACTCTTAATGTAAAAAGATGGGTTTATGTCGTACTGAGGTTCTCTTTGGGTATCCCGTAACGGTAGTGTTTTGAGGAGAGTATTGTATTTGTTTGAAGCAGACATTGGATTCTCTGTGATTGCCCATTAGCTGACGACAATAATGCGAAAGTGTTAAGCAAAAAAAAGAAAATGTTTCAATTTTGTTGTTTCAATACGACAATTCACCGCTTTAAGGGGCATCATGACCAACAGATGGAACGGTTTGCATCGCGTCTTGGTACGAAACCAGAATGCGGTTGTCTGTATGGGTTTTTTGCGGTAAGCCTGTTTTACAGGGCTGGAGATCAGATGAAAATATATGAAAAAACGGTGGTCGTACACGCAGAACCGAGTACGATTTGGGCGGTCTTTACCGATTTGGAAACATGGCCGGATTGGGATGGCGGATTGGATTCTGTGGAAAGCGTGGGAGACGGTTTTGTCGAAAATGGGGTGAGTATATTCGTTTTTAGTGGTGGCCTGAAAGCCAAAACAACGTTCACCAACATCACCGAAAATCAAGGCTTTAATTGGACGGCGAAATCAGGAATGGTTCGTATCGAAGCCCGTTTCGATATGAAACCGGTAGAAAACGGACAACAATTAACGTACCGGTTTGGCATCGGTGGTATCTTGGGAACGATTATGAATCTCTTTATGAGTAAAACGGTTGATTCCGATACCCTAAGAGACTTAAATGCCATTAAATCCATTGCAGAAAGAAAACGAGAGTAAGGGCTCTTTGGTGAGGGAACAGAGTAAAGATACATCCGGTGTTTTACAGCCGTTTGCATCACAGATCGGAAACTTTGGCGTTTGCGATATACGAGATTGATAGGACAACGTCTCGTGAAGGGCGTACCCTATTGTTCGGTTCACAAGTCGGAGCGAAAAAGAATCCAGTCTTTGGTCTTTTTGGTGGTGCGAATGGCATTGAGCAAATGACTGGGCAGCATGGACTTGAGTAGGTAGGCGTCGCCGCCATAGGCGATAAATTGTTGGGCAATCCGCGCAGAATCACTGCTCGAAAAACCGATGACACGCGTCTTCTCGGTTCGTTGTCGTATAATTTTCGTAATTTCAAGGCCACTTCTTTTGGACGTGTTCATATCGATGACCAGAATGTCCGGTTCTTGTTCGAGAGTGATATCCAGTGCCTCTTGGCCATTTTTCGCTTGCCCAACGATCTCAATATCGTTGACGGTATTGATTATATGACTGATTTCTTCACGTATTTCTTCGTGGTCATCGGCGATTACGATGCGAGTTTTGCTATAGGCGAAACGATTGTATGAAGAACTGGAATGACCAACCGCATTCGAGTCTTTTGTCGCGTCCAAAGGATGGCGTTTGCTGAAAGGAGGAATTTTGACGCAGGCGGTTACGCCGTTGTCGGGAGAAGAACGTATATCGAGAATCCCTTCGACTTGTTCGATTCGCCGTCGAAGTATTTGAAGACCGAACGATTCGTTCTTTATGCCTTCCTCTTGGACATATCCGACACCCTGATCGGACACTCTCAAACACCAGTCTTGGTTCTCATCCAAATACAGATTCAGCTCTGCCTGTTTGATTCCAGAATGCTTGATGACGTTGAACAACAGTTCGCGTGCGCAGTCATAGAAAAGAGAGCAAGTTAATGGCTCCTTGGGTTCTTTTTTATCGAGTATTAGCTCTGTATGCAGTCCGAATTGACTTTCCAGTTTCGCTTTGAGATTATACAAAGATGCATGTAAACCATTTTGTGTCGGGCTATTCGGGGCAACACTGGCGGTTATGGAACGGGTTACACCAATGGCGTTTGACAAGGCTTCATCGATGGCTGCCCATGCGATGGAACGGGTTTGTGGGTCTTGCTCTTGTCGTACGAGCTGTGTTTGAATCTTGGCGGCTGCGAGATGTTGCTGAAGATGATCGTGCAACAAGGAGGCCATTCGCTCTCTTTCCTTGTGCTCGAGATCCTGAATTTCTCGCGACAAAAATCCCAGTTGTATAGACTGCTCTTCCAATTTATATGTGCGTTCTTCGTCGCTTTTCTCTAGCTGCTTTTGCAGGCTCCAAAATTTAGATTGCTCACGTAAAATCAGAGCCTCTTTGATCGCATTGGTTCTACGTAAACCATCGGTGATTTGGACACTAACAACGGCAAAAATGCCGGATATAATCATAAGAACGATTTCCAACGCTGGGTCAGAGGTTTGATGCCATGGAAGTGTGCAAGCGTGAATCACCGGGAGGCCGATGGAAATCGGGAGTATCTCCTTGATTCGCACTGGAAGCATTAAGGCGACCAACAGCGGAATAAGAAATAAGATATATTTCGGCATCGCATGCCAGGGTTGTACGATGAGAATTCCTTCAATGGCACAGGTTGAAAAAAATACGGAGACAAAGACCGATAACCAAATTCCTTTTATGGATTCGGATCGGTACGCAATCAATAAACCCAAAGAGTGGGAGCCCATGTAGATAATGCGAGGGATATATCCGGTTGGATTGCTAAAGACTTCCGGCTTGACAAAAAATAATGAAACGTACATGAACACGGTTCCAACCAAGGTAACCGCATATACACGAATGATACGAGACATAAAGAT
>JAYYRF010000561.1:0-5214 GCA_036127535.1 Myxococcota bacterium
GTCCGTACAAGACAGTAAGAACACATATATCCATCCGTTAAATTTCATCGTTCTAAACCCCGTTGAAAATGTGTTTCTCATTCCATTGTAACGGACAAGTGCTGCAAATGAATACGGTATATTCAACCGCAGCTTCAAAATTGTCTGAAAGAGAGGTGTATCCAAGAGACAAATACCTGACTCTTATGAATCGAGCCTTTGGGAGAGGGGCAATTTAAGTCTAAGGAATAGGATAGATGTATCCACGGCGTTTATTGGTTGCCACTGTGAGCAAAGAGCAATTAAGAATAGGGTATGTGATCCCCTTTCTCTTTGAATTGATGAAGCTACCTCATAATATATACCCAATCCTAACGATTCTCAACACAGTGCTCTTGGTGGGGTGTACGTTGTTTCTCGTCTTTGGGAATAAGGGAACAACAACCGATCTCAATGCTGCTCCAGAAAGGACAACGAGCGATCCGTCGACGACGAGTCAACCTCTCTCCCGCGATGTGGCGTCGACGTCTCAGCACTCATCGAGTCACATTAAAGAGCACTTCATGCACATCGCAGAACCGATTCAGAGGGCAGCCGTAGACCACAGGGATGATCCCAAGAGTATTTTACCGACCGATGCGGAAGTGGAAGCCGCCATGCAAAGCAATAGCTTAGCGTCGAAAGAAAGTCTGTTTGTTTTGGAGAAATTAAAAAAAGGCTATGCCAAATATAATATGCCCTTTCCATCCTTTCGAGATCATCTGACTCCGACGACCTCTGCAGAACCTCAATTCAGTCCCGATGCAGAAGCGGTACAACAGTGGATAACATCCACGGTTCAAAGCGTGAAGGATGAGGTAAGTGTTCAAGGTGGTTCTCCTCAAGATTTTCTTCCTTCTGATGAAGAGCAAGAAATCGCCATACGGAGTGGCTCTTTTAATTCAAAGGAGTTTTTATTGGTGTTGGAGATACTCGAAAAAAGTTGTGAGAAGCTACAAATTCAATTTCCGGCTCCTCCCCGATACGTTGCCTCTGCAGAACCATCCAATGTGGAATATTCTGTTGAATCCGAGCCCGTATCTGCGAATGCTGCGGAAAGACAAATTATCAATGCATACTTTGAAGCCCAGACCCAACGCATTCAATTGGAGGCCAAAAAGAAATCCATCGAGGTGACGGGTTGTCTTCCGACAGAAGAAGATATTCAAAATGCTACGCGTTCAGAATCCATCTCATCGGAAGTGTCGCTTGCCGCTTTGCAAAAGATAGAAGCCTGCTACACTCTTCTCGGGCTTCCTTTTTACTCTCCAATTCAAAAATAGCGGCTTCGTTCCAGATAGAACCATCGATGAATCCAGTACGAGTACAGCATCATCGGATGTTTTTCAAGGATTGAAAACAGTCTGTGCACTTCGGGACGAAGGGTCAGATTTGAGCATGCAAATCTTTCTGAGGGAAGGCAGATCGATTCTCCAAAATCGATGGGAGCAAAAGATATTGAACTTTTTTCGAGACTATATTAAGCATCATCCATTGCCAAAATATTATATTTGTGGATTTCGAATATGTTCACAAAGCAAATCTTTGCTGGTAATGTACACGATTTACATTGGGCGAGCGTTCCCATTCTACAAAAAGCCGATCGGTTTTCAAATTTTTTCAGGATGCAAATTATGGATATACAAATCGAATCAAAACCGTCCTACAGCATGGCTGTTGTAACCTTGGATGAGGGTGAATCCTTTATTGCAGAAAGTGGTAGCATGGTGGCCATGAGTAACAGCTTTGATGTCGACACCACGTTCAACGGAAGAGGTACGGGGTTCTTTGACTTCCTGCAAGCCCTATTTGTGGGACTGCTACGGAAGTTTCTCGCGGGAGAGACCCTTTTTGTGAATACATATCGAAGCAAGAAAAAAGGCTCGGAACTGATGGTTGCCCCTGCGATGGTGGGTGATATTGTGAATGTGGCAGTATCAGAAGACAAACCTTTTACGGTGCAGGCAACATCCTTTCTCGCATCAACCACCGGGGTAGCGAGTGATCTGATATGGGGTGGATTCTCTATGCTCTTCGCCAAAGAGGGTGCCTTTTTCCTGCGTTGTCGGGGATCGGGAGATCTTCTGATTAACAGCTATGGTGCCATTGAAAAGGTAGAGGTTGATGGTTCTTATATCGTCGACTCAGGCCATGTTGTCGGTTTTCAGGGAAATCTTAAGTACTCAATTCAGCGTGTGGGTGGCTGGAAAGCAACCTTACTCTCCGGAGAAGGCTTGGTTCTCTCTTTCTCTGGTCAAGGAACCGTGTGGCTTCAAACGCGTAATATGGGCTCTTTGGTCGGTTGGCTCACACCCATGCTGCCAAAATAATTCGCAAGCATCACGAGTAATCAAGATATAAAGCCACACAAAAATTTAAAAAAGGGAAAAGAGCAATGCAGATAGAGATAAAATACGGTCCGTCCTACGCCCTTGCTATCGTAAATCTAGATGAGAATGAAGAAGTCATATCCGAAAGCGGAGCGATGGTCTCCATGGATTCTCATGTGAAGATAGAAACGTCAGCAGGCAAAAAAAATCAAAGCGCGCTCGGAGGTCTTATGAGCGGCCTCAAAAGAATGGTTGCCGGGGAATCGTTCTTTCAAAACCGATTTAAAGCAGAGGGGAAATCTGGGGAGGTCACTTTTGCACCGACCTTTGTCGGAGACATGCAGCAGTACGAGATGCAAAACAATACCCTTTTGATTCAATCCAAATCCTTTGTCTGTTCCGGAGTCGATGTCGATCTTGACTCCAAGTGGGGCGGCGGCAAGACTTTCTTCGGCGGTGAGGGCTTTATCTTACTGAAAGCATCTGGTCATGGTCCGATTGTTTTCAATGCGTTTGGCGGAATTCGTAGAGTCGATGTAGACGGTTCCTTCACCGTCGATACCGGTCATATCGTAGCCTTTGAAGATACGCTCACCTTTAAGGTTGAGCGCTTTGGTGGTGGTTGGAAGTCCTTTATTTTTGGTGGCGAAGGATTGGTTTGCCACTTTCAAGGCAAAGGTGCTTTGTGGATCCAAACGCGAAACCCCAAAGAATTTGGCCAGCTCTTGGGAGCCAAGTTGCCCATGCGCGAACGTTAGATGTTCGCGGATTCACGCTACCAACCATTTCATCATCCCAGCTACATCATTATCCAGAACCCAAAGGTATAAACAATGGACTTTGAGATTAAACACAAACCAGACTACGCTTCGTTACACATAAAACTTCAAAGTGGGGAACAAATTCTAACCGAGGCAGGCGCTATGATGGGTATGTCTCCAGAGCTTAAGATGGAGAGCAATTTGAAAGGCGGTCTGTTGAGCGCGGCCAAAAGAGCGCGTGGTGGAGAGTCGATGATATTGAACACGTACACGGCCACGGGAGACGGTCAAAGACTGGACTTGGCTCCGTCTGCCCCCGGAGACATGCTACATATCGAGCTTGCTGAGCGAGATATTATGATTCAAAGCGGCTCGTTTTGCGCTTCTCAGCCTTCTGTAACCATTGACACCAAATGGGGAGGAGCAAAGACTTTCTTTGGTGGAGAAGGTCTGTTCATGCTCAAAGCATCCGGCGATGGTCATTTGTGGATAACATCCTACGGAGCGATTCATGAGGTCTTTGTCGATGGAACCTACATTATTGATACGGGGCACATTGTAGCCTTTGAGGATTCTCTCTCCTTCAATGTTCGCAAAGTGGGCGGACTAAAAAGCTTATTCTTTTCCGGAGAAGGTTTGGTTTGTGAATTTTCTGGTAAGGGACGATTGTGGTTTCAAACCCGAAACCCTGCTACACTGGCCGCGTTTGCTCATCCATACAGAAGAGTCAAGCCTAAACGTTAGGGAGGTATATTGAAGAGCGGGTTGTGAAATCGCATGATTGGATCTGCTTGGGATGATATAAAATTGACTGCAGCCGTTCCCAGAAGATTGATTTTACAAGCGCAGACGTCATTTCTTCTCTTGATGCTCGTTTGTCATGTGTTTAGTATACGCTCATGCAACACGACCAACTCTCTTCTCTGATTCAACGTCTATATACCGGTCTGCCCAATGGTGCGGAAGATATGCTGGATCCACGCACCTCTTTTCGCGATCCCGTGGTCATCGTAAAGGGAAGGGGAGCCGTATTGGCGATGTTTCAAAAGCTCAATCGAATGTTTCCGTGTACCGATGTAAAACAGTTTCTCAGAATAGAAGAGGACGAATTACGGTGGCATCTTTCCGTGCAATACGGTACCAAGCCGAACGGCAGAGTGCATCTTTTCCATACAGAATTGGAAATCGAATATACGGTTGATGGCAAGATCATGCGCATTACCGAACACTGGCTTAGTCCACTCAATATGCGAGGAAATGGTCAAAATCCTTTTTTGAGGATGGGACGTCGCTTTTTGGGGCTTGGAGTTGGGATAGGGGGATCTTCGCGCGAGCATTAAGGCTTTGGTTTCCTTTTGGTCGCGTGTGGCTTACGGCCAAATTAGGATGGAGGTGCTGAGGTCTGTATCGAAGAAAAAAGACCGAAGATGCTGTTTGGTCTCATTCCAAGTACGAACTCATAAGTAGAAACGGATGAGTATGAGATCAAAGAGGAAGGTTGGTAGAATCCTTGCGCAATACGCCAAACGGGCGTCGTGACCGACCAAGTACTTCGCTTTGGGAAATGGAGAGAAGAGGGCATGGTTCATCGCCTTGATAACGATGGAAACCGATGCAGAGGATTTCGCGCCATCGCGCAGCAATGCGTAGCTTTTTTGAATGGACGTACGATAACGATCGGCTTGGGGGTGTTCCTCTATTCCCGCCAAGGGCGACTTTGACCAAATGGGTGTTTTGATCATACCGGGCTGAATTAAGCTGACCCGTATGTTTTGTGACCGTAACTCCACGCGTAAAGCATCACAAAAGGCTCGGAGTGCAAATTTTGATGCTGCGTACGGGCTTTGTAAGGGTAGAGAGAGAAATCCCGCTACGGAACCCGTGAATACGACTCTTCCTTGCTCTGCCTTGCGAAGGAGAGGTAAGAAGACTTGGGTCATTTTGATGTGACCCAAGACATTGATATCAAAAAGAGTCCGAATATCATCCACGTTCAACAACTCCACGGGACCACCCAGTCCTACACCGGCATTGTTGATGATTCCGTCCAGGCGATCGGTATATTGGAGAATCGATAGCTTGAGTTGTATAATATGTTCTTCCGA
>JAYYRF010000562.1:0-6020 GCA_036127535.1 Myxococcota bacterium
AGGGAAGATTATGCTCCTCCAGTGCTTTGGTTAGGGGTGGAAGCCAATTCTCGTTTTCATATAGGACGTAAATCATCGTTTCTCCAAAAATATGCTACCCAATAGTAGATATATTGTTTGCTTTTATCAAGTTTTTAGACAATAAAGTCACACTTAGATCAAAAATTAGTTCAATATTATCTACGGTCAAGTTTATTTTTCAATGTCATTCTCCGAGACGGTTCTTGCTATACGCAGTCCAACCCATTCAAAACGCCAGTCGATGCCATCGACAGAGCGCGCATCCAGTCTTTGGTCGGTGGAGAAATCGGACCAGCCTCCTCCTCTGGATATACGATTGAGCGAGTCGACTCCTTTGGGATCGACAACAGGGTGATTCGGATAGGGAGAGTAGCCGTCCCAAACCCATTCTGCGACGTTTCCACTTATGTCATAGAGTCTTCGTTCGTTTGCATTCTTTCTCCGTCCGCTTTGGGTACCCCAAGAATTTTCTTTGAACCAGCCTACTTTTGCTGGATCAGCATCGCCGGCGAAGAAGGGTCTCTCTTTGCTGCAATTACCCTCTTCCGTCTTACCACGGGCGGCATATTCCCATTCCGCTTCTGTTGGAAGGCGATATCCCGTGCAGTCTTCCTCCCACAAAAAGGATGTTCCCCCTGGCCGATAGCACGTTGAAAGATTCTCTTGCTCGGAAAGTGCGTTTGCGACGTTGATGGCATCTAACCAACGCACTTGTTCTACAGGCTTGTCGGGAGCGATGATTCCGCTAGGATTTTCTTTCATCAGCGATTGGTATGTCTGTTGCGTCAGCTCTATATCGGCTAGCCAAAAAGAACGCGTGAGCGTCACTTTGTGAATCGGGAGGGCGTCGGGTTCTGCTCCTCCCATACAGAAGGTTCCGGACGGAATGTAGCGCATCTTCATGTCGAAGAGGTCATAATCCATGGGATGATCTTCTACTGATTGTGTACAGGCTACTAAAAATACCAACATGCTATTCTCTAGTTCTTTTTCTACGGATGAGAAGTGCTTTTATCCAAAGAAGCATGATATTGGAGGACGCTCTGTTTTAAAAAATCGCTTTTTGGTGTGCACCACACCACTCCTCGCAGCTTTCTTCTTTGGCTCTGTACGTCGAAGACGCACACCACATAATCAAGTTTCGTCGGGAGCCGGATCGAATGGGATGGGTGCCGTGTCTATGAGCCCCTGCATGCAAAATGGCTATCCCGGGCTGATGTTGTACGCTGATATGCTCGTCGGGGTGATGAAGTGTTTGCCGATGTTGTGGACATCTCCGGCCTTGGAAGTATAATTCGGAGCCTGAAAACTGATCGCCCAAGCATACGTTGAGTGTCACCTCGCTGTTATCGACATGGAAACCGAGGTCGGTGTCGCGCCCATATCCGTAGTCGACAACGAAGCTGTGCTGTGAGTCGAGCGTTCTTCCATCGAGTTCTGGAAACAGATGTGCTGCCAAGGGCGTGATAATGTCTATTCGTATCTCTTGAAGTTGCTCTTCCCAATGGAGATCAGATAAAATTAGACCGTATTCGTGCATGCTGTTGGGGGCGGATGTAGATACTTGGTGAAGCTCTATCCAATCGAGTAGTCCACGGATTTCATCGTTGAAGTCTTGGTGCGTAGACGGATCGAAGAGTGGAAAGGAGTACAGATCTCGCCCGATTGTGGTGATGAAGCGTTTTGGATCTTTCGAGGCAATCGCTTTGTTGAGTGTGGGGTGTATGCCTTTTCGTAGATTCAGTTTTGGGTAACGCGGTTGCCAGTCAGAAAGCGCCTTGACTGTTTTGAATGGCTTGGGGGGTATTTTCGATGGACTGGGAGATTTATGAAAAATCTTTCGCAGACGTCGAAGCATGTTGCAACTCGCAGAGAACGGTGGGTGAAATTGCTCGGTGGGTTCGTGCAATCGACTAACCCAAATTTGTTTGGTGTCTATGCGCTTTGCACTTTAAACCGAATGATGATGATTGTGTGCAAAGTAAGAATAATCAACGTCCTTCCTACATCTTTACAATCTCTTAATCTTCCTATAGGTATAGGTATGTGATATTTTTTCGACGATGTTTTGAACGCGATTCCCAAAGGCCTTGTATGAATTTGTCCAGACAACGACTTGAAACGGTTCGTGAAAGAGCTGTAAAACGAATCCCGTTGCTCTTTTTCTCGGCTGGTATACGTGCGAATACACAAGAAAGTCGCATCGCTTGGCTTCTGTGGATCACCTGTTTGCTCTGTGGTCTCAGCTGTTTTGCAATTATCTATCAAGGCTACAAGTATGAGTACCCGTCCGATAATATGTTTTGGATATTTTTCGGTCACAGCGTTGTTGTCGCCTGCGGTGGATTGCTTCGTTTCTTCCCCTCCGCTCTTTGGCCGAGCCGCATTTTGATGGTGTGTTCCATCGCTCAAATCTTTAATGCCATTTTTTGGTCGGGTGGTACGAGCAGTGCCGTCATTAGTGTCTTACCGGTGATTCCGGTCTTTTTTGCTTTCCTTCTCAGTCGCTTAGAGGTCATCCTAAGCTTTTTGGTCATCTGTTTTGGGGTTATGGGGCTCTATTTTTTAGGCGAGCATGTCGTGTTTCCCAGTTTTCCGGACAGTTTGGATCTAAAAAAGGCTGTTTTGCTGTGGTCTCTCTTTACCGGATTCGTCGTCGCATTTTATTCCAAGTATCAGTATGAAACATTTAATCTATCCTTAAAACGGGAACTGATCGAAAAGCAGCGTGCACAGAGTGCTCTTCTCAAAGGACAAGAACAAAAAGATCAGTTGCTCGCTTATCTGTCTCATGAAATACGAAATCCTCTCACGATCATTGTTGGGAATGCAGAACTGATGCATCATCATTCTCCATCTCTCTATGCCGATAATATACAGCGCGCTTCTTCGGACTTACGCTTACTCGTTGAACAACTCTTGGAATTCTCTGCTTTGGAAATGAAAAAGCTTTCGTTTCACAACACTCCAATGGACCCCAAAGGTGTGCTTAATGATTTGGTGGCTGAATTCGCGGCATCCGCCAAACAAAAAGGGCTGTTACTGCAAGCGGAATATTGTGAAGAGGAGGTTTTGATTTTGGCCGATGTTTTGCGATTTCGGCAAGCGTTGAGCAATCTCATCTCCAACGCGATTAAATTTTCCGATACAGGCCACATATGGGTGAAGCTCGCGCGTACGCCCAAAGAAAACCCTCGTTTGGATCAACGGGTTTGGATATATGTGAAAGATGAGGGATGTGGCATCCAACAAGCGCGCAGGGAAAGACTCTTTCATCCGTACTTTCCAAACCGTTCTCCCGTCCAGAAGGGGGCGGGTCTCGGTCTTGCGATCACAAAGCAGTTGGTCGAGGAAATGTCCGGTAAGATTACGTTCGAGAGCGAAGAAGGACGAGGTACAACCTTCAAAATCGATTTCCCGTTGTTGATGAATGGTTCAGATTAGGGACGTTGTGTGTCTCGCTCAATGAGTTCGCGGATCCCTTGTACGGCTGTCCGACAGAGTTCTTCTACCGAGTAGTGTGTACCGCCGGCCATCATAATCGCGCCCGCGCGTTTCCGGAGAAAAGATGAGACGACGAAAAGTGTCGCGGCTTCCATTTCAGAACATAGGGCTCCGCCATCGATCCAACATTGCCATCGCTCCTCTAGATGTCGTTTCATGGGCATACGCGCAGATTCGACTTCACCATAAAAGGAGTCCTTTGAATGCACGACACCAATATGGTGGGTCATATTTCTCTTCTGACATGCTCGAATAAAAGCCTGTACGACATCGGGGTGGGCGACGGCAGGAAACGCCGCAGGTAGGTATTGGTGCGATGTACCTTCGTCTCGAATCGCTGCCGTGGCAACGATGAGATCTCCAGGCCGCATGTCGTTCTGCATGATACCGGACGTACCCACTCGGATAAAGGTATCTGCGCCAATTTTTGCCAACTCCTCGACGGCGATGGCGGTGGATGGACCTCCAATTCCGGTGGACGTAACCGATACCTTGGTTCCGTTTATAAAACCGGTGTAGGTCAGGTACTCTCTCTTTCGCGCGCATTCCTTTGCATTTTCCAAAAAGGATGCGATTAGGGGAACGCGATCCGGAGAGCCAGGTAGCAGCACATACCGTCCAACATCTTCTTCGCTACAGTCGATGTGATACTGCTTTTCGGTATTTCCAAAGTTGGCCATTCTCTTGTCTCCTATGACTTAGGTCTAGTATACCAAAATACAGCCTTTTTGAAAAAAGAACCTGTATTCTACCCTTTGTATTGAGAAGCTGTATTCGACGCGCTTTTCAGCACGGGGGCGCCGGTATCCTCGCGATAATACTCTGTGCTGTTCAATGGTCGTTTTTCGATCGCTTGGGTGGCTTGTCCAAAAATTCAAGCGTGGCCATTCGTGGGAAAGATTCGTGAATTGTGTTAATGAATCACAGCGTGTAGACGCCGTGCACTGGTCTCTTTCCTGTAAAGATTCTCTTTCCGTATCGTTTTCCTGTAGCTGTGCGAGGTTTTTTATGATGTTCTTCTCCCTTTTGGTGGCCTGTGGATCGGGTCATCAATCCAGCACAACCAAGACGCCTGCGATTTCGGAAGATAGACCAACGGAACACGAAGTGATTTCGACGCCAACATACGGTGTTTTCTTTGCGAATCAAAAGAGCTTGGACGTGCAGAAGACCCCCCGGAATTTACAAGAAGAAAAAGAGGCTTTGATAGAATTGTATAAAGGGCCTACGCCAGACGAGAAAAAAGATGGACTCGCCTTGATCGCTTGTGGAACGACCGGTGCTCGTTTGCTCTCAATTCGAGAGGGGTTGGCAACTGTGCAACTTGAGGGTGGCTGTAGCGGATGTGGTTCCGTTGGCATTTATGATTCGATTACTGCGACTCTCAAGCAGTTCCCGACGATTTCATATGTACACCTTCTCGACACACAAGGAAAAACCCAAGCTGTCTCTGATACACAAGATGCTCGTCCGGCTTGTTTAGAGCCGTAATTGACGCCTTCTGTTCCGCAACGGGTCTGTTTGATTTGATGGTTCATTTTACCATCCAGACCACTTCTCCCAAACTCGTATGGCATAGATGTTGGTTGTTCATGTCGCCGTCGTGCCAATTGAAGTTATCCTCTGAATCGGAGGCTTGCGAAAACTGCGAGAGATCGCCAGAGAAGTGCGGGCTTCGATTCTCCGCTCCTGCATTCGACCAAACCCAATTGGAATCGCTAAATCGATTCCCTCGAATCTTTCCGGCGATTTGATACGGGTTATTTGTATTGCTATCGGTCTCATAGTCTTCAAAATCCTCGATGACCAAGGAAATGTTGCCGAAAAAGTAATCATCGGTCGAAGAGAGATACTCGCGGTGACAACGCGCGTGTATCCGCGCGCTGCCGATCGCATAGAGCGCTTGGATGTCATCTTGTTCCAGACGATAGTCACTCCAGTTCGGGGTGTCTGAACTGCGGGGGTTACCCTCGCCAAATATCGGTTTACGCCAATGGGCATCTTTGTTCACGATGTCATAGGCCATAATCATTGTCCAACCGCCTTGCCCTGTTGTCATATCGCAGTACGCTTCGAAGGGACGACTTTCGGTGGGATTGATCCAGTAGAGGCCATCTCCTGTGGACGACCCTTCCTCTAAAATTTCCAAACAGGAAATGGCCGGATTGTTTTGGGATCCCACAATGGCTGGGCCGGATGGTTCCGGTTCGGATGCCGGTTCGGTCGGCTCGTTTTCGGGTTCGCTGACGGGCTCGTTTACCGGCTCACTCTCCGGCTCCGATGTTGGCTCGGTCGGTTCGTTTTCAGATGCGGTGTCCGTACTGCACGCGGTTGAGCCAAAACATCCATCATCGTCACAATCAAACAGGCCGTCGGCATCGTTGTCCGCATCGTCTGTGCAGTCGCCGGGTTCGGTTCCTTCGACTCTTTTGGTCGTCGTACAAGAGAGTAAGAATATCCAAATGAAAGACCAAGACATCAAATCTCCACGCTTA
>JAYYRF010000563.1:0-3383 GCA_036127535.1 Myxococcota bacterium
GTATCTTATGAAGCCCCGGAACCTTATCTTGTGACATTGAATTTTCGGATGCAAATACACCACCAATGACGGTCGTGTCCCCATCTGCAATGAGAACTTCCGTTTGGGCTTCTTTGATCTGTATCGCGGGCTGTCCTTGAACAAGCTGAGAGAAGTCGGGTCGGTTGTTGGAGACCTTGAGCGCCAAAAATATTTGATCGTCGGATGTGATATGCGGCGTAACTTCGAGTTGTAACGTCGCTTCTACAAACTGAACCTGTGTACCACCCGAGGATGTGGACAAGAATGGAACCCTTGCACCTTGTTCGATTCGAGCGGTCTTGTTGTCGAGGGTTGTGATACGTGGCTCGGATACAACCTTACCCCACCCATCGGTTTCCATAGCGGAAAGGCGAACATCGATATTAATTAAACCGGGAATACTCCCCAAGGAGAATGCAACCCCTGTATTGGAGCCCTCTGCGCCAAGGTCGACCAAGAGATTCTCTCCTACAGACGTATTGGGATCGTAGAAGGCTGCTTGGCCTGTTTGATTGCTAATACCACCCGTCATACCGATTGAGTTGGGGAAGAACAATCCAGTCGGATACCCGGTAGCCGCATTTGCGTGGACGTCTGCCCCCCATTCAATCCCCATCATCTGAGAAAACTGACTGGTTGCTTCTACGACCCTGGCTTCAATCAAAACCTGTGGCGTCTGCTTATCGAGGTGGCGAATCAATTCTCGAATCTGTGCGAGACGACGCTCGCTATCTTTCAATATGAGCTGATTACCTCTTTGATCGACTTGCAGTGTACCACGAGAAGAGAGAAGTTCTCTGACCTGCCCTTCTAACTCCGAAGCTTGGGCGTAGTTTAAGGGAATAACCAGCAACTTGAGCTCTTCGAGTTCTTCTTGCGCCCGCTTGGTTTCCAAAGCGGACTGTTGCTCAGCCTTGATGGTTTCAATGGGCGCAACACGAATGATGTTTCCAAAACGCTGGGAACCCAACCCTTTGGACTGAAGAATCGCAGCCAAGGCTTGATCCCAAGGAACATTATTCATACGAACCGTTACTTTTCCTTGGACGTCATCCCCAGTGATGATGTTCAATTTTGAAACATGAGAGATTAGACGGAACAAAGAATGAATATCAGCGCTGACCAAGTCGATGCTGATCTTTTGTCCCGTATAACTTTGATCGGTAGAGGTGGTTGTATCGAACATGAACCCGTTGGCCATACCCAATGCGGATGGATCTTGGGAGCCGGATCCGGTACCGAAGGCAGCTTGTGGATCAACCGTTCGCCCCTGTTCTCCAATTAAGATTTCACGTTGATACGCGTTTGAGATTCCTTCTTCGGGATCTTCGGGGGCAACGGAAGTGGCTGTTTGCATAGCAGATAACTGTTCATCTTGCATGCTTTGAGGGATGGGTATATCCACCAAAATGTAAACATTCTCAGCCATGGTAATGTTGTAATCTATATCTTCTTTCAAAGAGATGGATACGCGGGCGCCACCGGAGTACTTATACGCCCGAACCATTTTCACGGCTGAATAAAAGTGAGCGGTATCCAAAACTCTAGAGAGAGATTTGGGCACAAAGGCGTCTTCGATATCGACAATGATGGTGTCACCGTGAACTTTTTTATGAGAAAAATCCTTGCCGCCTTGGACACCGATTACAACCCTGGAAGTAGAACTTTGTTGATCGAAATCCAGGCTGGTCAAACTGATACCCGATGGCAATGCTTCAGGCCCGGAACTCGGATAGCCGGCTATGTAAGGATTTGAATTCGGGTCTGTTCCAAGGAAATCGTACCCTTGCGATGGCTCTGCAGGTGCAGCACGTACGCTTCCGTCCGAAGAGTCGGATTGAATGGGGTAATCTGCCATTGGATCAACAATCGGTTTTTCAATGGAAATCTCTACCGTTGAGCCATTGGACTTCAAAGAATGGGAAGCATCTGATGAAAGGAATAAAGTCACGCGAAGGGTTTCTACGTCCCCTTCTTTGATGATCTCTGTTTTTACAGACGTAACGATTTCATTGCTAAGGGTAGATGCATCAAAGGTACTGCTGAGCGATGCATTCGGTATGTCCACTACGACTTGCCTTGGTTCTTTAATATCAAATGAGCTTATCGCATTTGATAAAGCAGCTTGGTTTAACAAAAGAACAACTTTGGTTTGGGAGTCTTGAACGGCGAGGAGCTCAACTTTTTCCAAGTTCAGTTCTGCAGCGAATAGCGAACCGGGAGCTGAAAGAACTGCTACCGAAACCATTCCAACCGAAATGCGGCGCAAGTTAATATTTTTCATGCAAATCTCCATAGGTAATTTTTTTTTGAGAGGTAATTATTGTTGTGTCCCTTCATCGAAACGAAGTCTAAGTGGTATTTCATTTCGCACCAATTCACCATCTGTGGTGCGTGCTTCTTCCGTAACGACGACCGTATTGTCAGTGATCATCGTTACTTTCCCCCATTTCTTTCCGATGTAGTCCCCCAACTCCATCACCCAACCGATTCCCTCAGGGTCTTCTACGAGAGCCCGAGGACGGTCGATGTCCCAAATAATGCCTGTTAATTTATAATGTTGAATTTCGTATCTTTGTAGAGGTGTCTTGGGAAGATTTCCGTCGTCATCATCCGTTTGCGCAATCGATAAAAACGAACGAAACGGGTCTCTCTTCCCATTGGATTCATATTTTCTGTAGGTAGGGTCGTCCATGCTACCTTTGGAAAGTGTGCTATCGGAGTCTTTATCTTTCTTGGCATTTTTCTTCGCTTGACCGCTCCCTCCACTTCCGAAGAAGTCAAAGTCACAAGCGAACAGGGTTATCAAGAGTATCCACGCATTCATTTTCTTTTACCCCTTCTTTTTTTGTTCTTCTTTTTCTTCTCTTCTTTCTTTTTCACTTCTTCAGGAGTAAGCTGCCGAAAAGCAATAATGCTACCTTCAACCAGAAGGGAAACGCTATCTATAGATTCTTCCTCAATTTCGATATCGATGTTCTTGACGTGAACAATTCGATCCATCTGAGAAATCTGATCAAAGAACATCGCGACGCGGTGAAAACCGCCCTGTATCGCGAGGGCAATCGGAACCTCTGCAACCAAATCATAGCTGGAGTTGATGTTTTCGGTACCGCGTTCAAAGCGTCGGATTTCAAGGCCTGAAGAACGACCGTTGTCGGATATCTGCTTGAGAAGATCGGCAATCTCATCGCCGGCGGGCAATTGCTCGAGCGATTGTTCCAAATCTACTTCCATACGAACGATGTCTTTTTCCAGTTTTTCCAGTTTGGACACCTGCTCCTTTACATCTGTGAGCATAGAATTCTTTTTGTTGATTTCTACCTGTGCGCCGGAAATTTTATCTTGAAGCGGCATATATC
>JAYYRF010000564.1:0-4906 GCA_036127535.1 Myxococcota bacterium
TTCTATTTTCAATCCTCGCTTTTTCATTGCGAAAGACAGCGCATGATTTGAGCTTGTTTCCATTATGCCTATCCCATAAAGGGATCGTCTACCACCCGATATGCTCAGAAGAGACAACATGGTTTGAACAAACCTCCATTGGTACAAAGCGAAAATGTTTGATCGACCAACCTGTAGCATTCACATACTTTCGCTAACAGATAGAAAGGATCGATACCTGCAATTGTGCACTTCCTTTTCGGGCATTGCGGTATGAGTGCTCGTTTAGACACACTGGGCCAATATTTTTCATGGTACACCGCCCAGCAGCGAAAAACTTGTTGTATCGACAATTCGATGTTGCTAAAGAAAGGAGAAGCCCCAAAAGGATAGTGTATTGAAGGCGATAAGTTTGTTTTGTTCTGCTGGCATTGGAGATCTAGCGCTACGGGCGTCCGGATTTGATGTTTTGTTGGCAAGTGAACTGCGAGAGAATCGCGCGCAAATATTCAAACACAATTACCCCGATACCGATATGATCGTCGGCGATATTTGGACGCTACAAAAAGAGATTGTTCAACGAACAAAGGCTCGCTTGTCGGGAGGTACACTGGATTTACTGTTTGCCACCCCCCCTTGTCAGGGAATGTCTAAAAATGGCAAGGGAAGACTGCTAAGATCCATACGCGAGGGCAAGAAGTCGAAATTTGATCCACGAAACCGGCTCATTATTCCTTTAATGAAAATCGCACAGTCCTTACAACCGTCGGTACTAATGTTAGAAAACGTTCCGGAAATGGAGAGCACGGTCATTTTGGATGCAGAGGAGCAACCAATTTCCGTCCTCGATTATATGGCAAAGGAGTTGGGCTCGAACTATACAGGGGCTTGGAAAGTTATCGAATTTGCTGATTTTGGGGTTCCGCAGCGCAGAAAGCGTCTCATCACGATCTTTACGCGACATCCCCAAATAAAGAAGGGACTCGAAAACAATACTTTTTTTCCCAAGGAAACCCATTCAGGCAACAAAAATAAGGGTTTGCTACCTTGGGTGACCGTACGGGATGCCATCGCTGATGTACCCAAATTAGATTCTCGGACAAAGGAAACCAGCACTTGCACGCGCATACCCTTTCACAATGTTTCCGTGATGAAACCCAAGCACTATTTTTGGGTTTCCCATACCCCGCCAGAGTCCAAGGCATTTAATAATCAATGTATCAATCCGGATTGTCTCTTTGATCAAAATACAATCCACGGTAGCTCAAAGGACAAGCACGGTATCAACAAAGCCAATACGAGCACGCCCATCTTTTGCGAGCGCTGCCATGCATTGCTACCCCGTCCCAGCGTGGAAGAGAACGGAGTCATTCGATTGATGAAAGGATACACCAGTGCATACAGTAGAATGAGTTGGGATCTACCAGCCAATACGCTGACGACCAATTTTACCTATGCCTGTAGCGACACCAACCTTCATCCGGAACAACATCGGGTCTTGTCCTTGTACGAAGCGTTGATTTTACATACCATTATAGATTTTTCATACGAATGGGAGAGGTCCGACCAAAAGAAGGTTCCAAATGCATTAATCAAAACATGTATCGGTGAAAGTATTCCCCCGAGGGGACTGTTGGTTCTTTTCCGTCGTGTATTTCAAATGTTACAAAATGCCAAAACATGAAACCACTCCCTCGTTTTTATCTCTGTCTTTGGGAATTAACGCTCACCCAATACATATCCATGAAACCCTTCTAGTCAGAATCAGATGACGGTTTCCGCTGTATAAAGACGTAGTCTTTGAGTTCACCGTGCGGAGACGCTTTTTCTCCCCAAAAACCCGTTTTCAGATTTAAAAAACGCTTTGTATTCCGAGGTATGTCTTTTTTATCGAGCCAAGAACAAGACGTGCGCAAAATTTGAATATGGTGATGACGGCTTTCATACCTTCGTACCGCCTGGATTCGAGACGGTTCACAAAACGGAAAAAACGCATCGGAAAAATCGAGTGTTATCTCTTTGTATTGCACGATAATTCCATCTTCACTTTCTATGATCTTGGTGTTTTTACGGTCATTAAACGCAATACTCACAGGCCGAATTGGACTGTTTGACTCGGCGAATCGCGCAAGCGCTTTTTGATAGTAAGGCTCGATGAAAGATTCGAACCGGCTTCTTTGTTCCTGTTCCGCGTAGGTACAGGTACATTCCTTTTCATCGATACTCCCCAACGTTTCCAAGACCTCTCTTTCCCCATTCCGCCAGCGCACCAAAGAAAACGTCCCCTTAATCCAAAATTCATTTCCATCTTCCATACCCGTTTGAAGATTGCGCTTTTTGGGCGTAAGACTCTGGCAACGTCGGGAAAATTGGAAAGAAAGAAATACCGGTTCACCGTCTTGCTCTCCCAACGGAAAAAGTTGATCGTGCTGTTCTGCACAACACGACCAGGCATTGGGTGAGAACAAACACAAACCAAGGAGACCTGTCACAACCATCATCTTGAACATGCCTTATCTCCGTTAAGCTGCGTGCCACATGGCAAAGAAACACCAAGCGGGATCAGAACGCTTACTCCTGTCCCAATCAGATCGGATAGACCTTTCCGATCGCATTCATTCAAGATACATGAAAAGGAGCAAAAAAGCCAAGCATCAACGCACAACGAGAAGAGATTGCGTTATGCATTTCTACCTCTGGATATAAATGGGAGTATACTATGAACGCAAATCAGTTATTTGGAATCGCATCTATCCTCTTCGGAGCGGGTTTCCTGCTTCGTTCTTTTCCATCGGCAAACGCACAAATAGGACCATCTGCGAGCCTTGGAAGCAACCCTATTGTCTCTTTTGCCGGTAAGGGAGATGCGAGTCTTGTCACCGTACCCACCGATCAAGATCTCATCTTGACCGATTTGGATTTTTGCAACACGAATAGCGGTAATTACGGTCACCACACCATATATCTGAAAGATGCACAAGGTAATGTTTATGGCCAATGGTGGCTTCGAAAGTCGTACTCAGAATTGGTGAGTATGAACATATCGAAACAAAGTGGAATTCGAATCCCAGCCGGAACCGAATTGTATTTCGATGAAGGCGGCAGCAGTTATGTCACATATACGATTTCCGGCTATTATGTAAATCCGTAGGCATCAAACAGTGCATGTTATCGTATTCACAAGAGGCTCTCGGCCTCTTTCGATAAAAAGACAAATGCCTCCGTAAAGACGGTCTGCTCGTACCACCTGCCGTTTTTTAATGGACGGAATGCACTTGGCACCATTAAGTCGTATTTTGAGCCGGTGTCTTGCTCGTGAGTACTCCGATTAAAGACTGTTTCTTTTCTTGCGCACTCAATACGCGCTTGGGCTCAACCTCATTGTGACAAGCGTAGCATACAATGGCTTCCAATCGAATATTGTGCGCACAATGTGGACATTCATACCGAGATCTTTGATCCAGGTGGGTTTGTATTTTTTTGATGGTCAGGCCAAGAATCGTACCTGCTAGCAGTGCCATGGACAATAAAATTAAACATAGAATCGGGGAAAAAAGAAGTATGATCAAGGCGGCAGCTACCCCACCCGACTCCAAACGCTGCCAAATATGTAAGACCTCCAAGTCGTCGAGCCATTGATGTAATTGTGCTCGATAGTGGGTCAAAGTAAGATTGGCCGTGATAGAACCAACCACCATACCAACTTGGGTAACAGTATCTTGCCCACTGGAAATCGCTTCTTGGGTTAAGTTCGTCACTTGGTTATCCGCAGAACCATCAATAAACTGCATGGCCTCCTCTGCCGGTAATCCCAAAGAACTAAAAAGAAGAGCCGAAGAGAAGGCACCAAAGGCGTTGATCAGAGGTGTGACTTTGATATCATCCAATGCGGTACTTATATCATTTTCGTGTTGAGAGATGAATTCCAACACGACCAAAATACCGGCAAGACATATCGTTACCGGCGCCACCAACCAGGCGAACTGCGGTACAATGGCGGTATATCCATACATTGCGGAGAAGAATACCGATATCTGTATGATGAAAAAGGTGAGTGCTGGTCGCGAAGCAGAAGAAATAGAAGAACTGATCGACTGGGCAAAATACTCAAAAAAGCTGGATGGCAACATATTTACTTTCCTTTTCCAAAAAGATACTCTCCTAATTCCATTTCCATGAACGGCACCGGTAATGAAAGCAGCCAGTCTCCGACAATATACACTGTGAGCATCCCAAAAAGGGTGACGCCCAATAGAGACGAGAACACCAAAGCTGGCCCAAACCAATCGTGTATACCAAATGGTTTCTTTTCCTGCTCCCAAGCCAAACGGGTGCGTATGGTTCGCATGGCAAGTTGAACAAAGACCAATGTATTGATGACTCCTAGGATCGAAAGAGCAATGCCGTTGACGCATGCAAACGGCCAAATGAGAACATTGATAAACAGATTAAAAACGGAGATCATCGAGCCAATGAGATTGATGTTCATCTTTGCACAAATTCGTCTGCCGGTTGGCAACCATTTTAGGGGCTGTCGAATGAGCATAACGTGTATTGCTATCACTCCCAGAACCATAATGGCGCTTTGTAACATTGGAATCTGTCCTGCGAATAAGCTTGTGACGCCTACGAGCAAAAGGATCATCCATTTTTTCTTCTGCCACTTTTCTTGCAGCGTATCGAAAAGGTTGGAACTTTCCGAAGAACCGTGCCACACCAGCGCTTTTCCACAAAATGAGCAATTATTCTCTCGAATAATATCGATCGGAGATACTTGTTCAGCACAATACCCACACCGATGTTTTTGTATTAGAAGATTGCTGTGTTCTACATATTGCATTTTTCACATCCCGTTTTATCCGCTGTGAAAAGATTAAACACTCAAAATCAACCTGCAAATAGAGTCCTTGATACGTTTAGGATATCA
>JAYYRF010000565.1:0-5587 GCA_036127535.1 Myxococcota bacterium
AAGACCCTCTAATTACGTCGCATTTTCCCACCAATGATTCGTGGATATCGACCCCAAAACGGTTTGCTTTTCGAATCTTTTTTCGGCCAACTATATATAAAAAATGCTCTATGCTCACCGATTCGTGCCTTAATCATCGACAGGGGTCGTTTAAAAGAGTCTTTGAAATCCGTTGATATTCCTTGGTTTCGAGAACAAAAAGAGTTTCCTGTAAAAAGAATCCGAGATGTAAAGGTCTGGTATGGTTATTGTTACTCCGTTGAGAACACGACTTAGTTGCGTACTGCGAAGACCCTTCGTTCCTAAGAACGTATTTCTTCTTTTCCGCAATTCTTTGCAAAAGAGATGTCACGCTTTGCTGCATCGGTTGTGCCAACAGGACATCACTTATAGATTGTGAGCGGAGTACATAAAAATATAATGGGCACCAAACCTTCTACAACAGAAACCATTACGGTCTTGTATCCTCACTACGACTCGTCCCACTCCGTTGGTTCCTCTCATTACCCTTCCGTGCCCACCGTAAAAACTCAACCCAATCCCGTAAAATCACTCAACGAACCCGGTTCTCTCGAAGAGTTTGATATTCTCTTGGAAACCGATGAAACCGACGGAGACGTAAAGTGGAGCAACGAAGTCTTGGGAAAAGGCGGTATGGGCATCATATACCGCGGAAAGCAAAAATACCCCAATCGCCCCATTGCGATTAAACGCCTGCGGGTGCGTTCTCCTCAACTCGAAAAAGCCCTGTTCAAAGAGGCCATGATCACGGGTAAACTCTCTCATCCCAACATTATTCCCATTCACCTGTTGTACCCCAATGGAAGCGAGGGGCCTGAAGTCGTTATGCCATGCGTGCATGGCGAGAGTTTATTGAAGCGTATTTCGGAAAACAGTATCGAACTCAAAGAAGCGTTAAATGTGATCATACAAGTGGGGCATGCGGTGCACTATGCACACGATCACGGTGTAATCCACCGCGACATCAAGCCGGAAAATATCATGATTGGAGAGTACGGAGAGGTCTATTTATTGGACTGGGGCGTAGCGCTCGATCGAGAACACCCCTCGGGATCTCAATTTGGATTTGTCGGTACTCCGGCCTACATGGCACCCGAAATGTTTTCTGGAGACCCAGACTTGATCGATCATCGTACCGATGTCTATCTAATGGGAGCTACGTTACATCACATTTTAACCCAAAAACCCAGACACACCGGCGAAACCATTCAAGAAGCCATGGCCGAGGGAAAAAAGAGCGAACCATACCCATATGGTTCCGACATTTTTTCAGAATTAGCGGAACTGTGCAACCGTACCTGTGAAGCCGATCCTAAAAAGCGCCCCCAAAGCATTCGCGCCTTTCAAGAAGATCTACGTACCTGTATTCACCATTGGGAACTTTTGGATCTGATTCACAATGGAGAAGAGGCTCTCGAAGCACTCAAAAATGCCGAGGATGCAAAAGATGGCTACCCTCACTTCATGCGCGCACGCGTCTCTTTTGAACAAGCGCTTCGAAGCTGGCCAGAATCGCGTTCCATTTGGTTACATTTAATGGAAACCATTGAAGAAATGCTTCAAAAACTGCTTGAAGCAGAGCAGTATCAAACCGCAGGAACCCTCCTCAAAGACCTTCTGATCTACAATCCACAACACAACAAAAAAGATCTCTATCAAAAAAAGATCTACGAACAAAAGAACAAGCGAAACCGCATCGAGAAAAAAGCCATGGAGAGCGATCTGAGTGTTTCACGAAAGATCCGAACCCAAATTGCTTTTTTACTTACGGTTCTCGCGATTTTTCAAGTTTCCTATGTCTCTGTGCAGCGATTAATCTTTGAGGAGAGCAATAACTACACCCTCTTGTTTTTAACGATGTTTATCCCGATGTGTGTAACCGGACTGTTATTCTTGCTGGTTGGAAAAAAACTCTTGCACAACAAAGCTTCGAGAAGCGTTGGAATGAATATTTTCGCAACCATCGCACTCATGTTTGCTAACCGTGTTGTGGGAATCATCAACGAGGAAAACATCGACTCTATCATCACGGTGGATGTATTCATTATGACCCTTTTTTGGATGCATATGTCTGTTAGTACCCCCAAAGCAATTCCCTTTTTGGTTACCCTATTTCTTGCGGGCTGTATCTCCGCTTGGGAACCATCAACGGCTTTCTGGATGATGAACATCGGCGCCATTATTACTGGATGTGCTTCGGTATGGTTGTGGGCAAAAGAAGAGCTCGACTAACGTTTCCTGTAGGGCTTCAAATCGTTCAAAGACATATTGCTTCGCGTGAAGCGACCAACTCCGGTTGCCAATATTCTATCTTTTGTGTCGTATACATCCGCCCGGGCAAGGATGTCCTTTTTACCGACGTGCTGAACGATTCCATGTGCGATAATGCGACCACTTCGAAAGGGACGGGTAAAATCGATGCGAAAATCGACGGTGAGCAAAAAGAATTCCTTTTCGATTGTGTGTGAAGCAAAGTACGCCGCATCGTCTAACATTTTAAAATACACGCTTCCATGCATAAAACCGAAGGTATGATACATTTTGTCGGTTACGTCTATTTCAATTTGGGATTTTCTATCTTCCAAAAACATAACGGGTCTATAAAATTCGTTGATCGGTGCCGCTTGATAGATATCGATCAAGCCTTGAAAATGTGAATCCCTTTCCATGGTGTTTCCCTCAAAAATACGATTGCTATAAACATACCCTTTTTGAGAAGAGAGGACGCGTTGAGCCGGCAGCGTTCGGTAGAAAATCTACAACAATGAGAAACAAACAACATATCTACTTTGCGAAACCAGTCCTCTTGTTACATACTATAATTGTCAATATCTTCAGAATGAAAGAGGTTAGTATGAGAATTTTGCTCTTCTTGGGGGCGATGGGATGCCGTTCATCCGGAAAGATCTTTGTAGAACAGCAAGACGTAGACGCTGTCGAAGACGCCGATGGAGACGGCTACAGCGGAGAGGAAGACTGTGATGACAGCGATCCGCAAACATATCTCGGAGCGACAGAAGTATGCGATGGCATCGATAATAATTGCGATGGTACGGTAGACGATGGCGTACAGCAAAGCTTCTACGTCGACCAAGACGGAGACGGTTTTGGAGACTCTGATCAAGAAGTGATGGCATGTGAATCCGTGGACAACTTGGTTCCCAACGGTAACGATTGCAACGATGACGATGCATCCATTTATCCGGGAGCTCCCGAAATATGCGACGATGTAGACAACAACTGTAGCGGAACCATCGATGATGGTGACGCACAAACATATTACGCAGATCAAGATGGTGATGGTTTTGGAGACGCTGAACAATCCGAACTCTTTTGTGCTCCTGTAGAAGGATGGGTAACCAATTCTTCGGATTGCAACGATAATGATGCATCCATTAGTCCCGATGCAACTGAGGTGTGCGACGATGTAGACAATAATTGCAACAGCCAAATCGATGAAGATATCGGTACAGAACAATACCCTGATGCCGATGACGATGGATATGGAGATGAAAACGAAGCCGCCGTCTACTCTTGTGATCTATTGGATAATCACGCTACAAACAGACTCGACTGCAATGATTTCGATTCCGAAATCAATCCGGATGCACAGGAGTTGTGCGATTACATCGACAACAACTGCAACGGGATAGTCGATGATTCCGCTGTCGCTGGGAATACCTGGTATTACGACGGAGATTCCGATGGATACGGAGATTCCAACAATTCGATCGATTCTTGTAGTCAACCTGGTGGATATGTTGCCAATGGTGGAGATTGTGACGACGGTAACAACAGCATTAGTCCCAATATGCCCGAACTGTGCGACGGAATCGACAACGACTGCTCTGGTGTCATAGATGATCAGGCTGTCAATGCGTCAACATGGTATTTGGACAATGATTCCGACGGGTATGGAGACGGAGGAGAAGCGCTGGACTCTTGCGATCAACCCGTAGGTTATGTAGAAGACGACAACGACTGCGATGATACCCGGGCTGAGGCATATCCCGGCGCTGATGAAACGTGTAACGAACTCGATGACGATTGCGATGGAGACATTGACGAGGCGGACGCCGTAACGACCATAAATTGGTATTACGATGGCGATGGAGACGGCTTTGGAGACCCCGACACAAGCATAACCGCGTGTGAAGAGCCGCTTGGATATGTCGATGACGATCAAGATTGCGACGACGGAGATACCACGATCAATCCAGACAGTGTCGAAATATGTGACACGTTGGACAACAATTGCGATGGAACCATCGATGAAGGACATACCGGCAGTGATGCGCTGTGCCCCGGAACATCTTGCCAAGACATATTGTCTCAAACCGGATCAACCACCGATGGTGTGTACTGGATCGATCCCGACGGAAACGGCTCACATGAAGCATACTGCGATATGAATACAAATGGCGGTGGGTGGACTCTAATTTTAAAGACGAGCGGTGATGCCTATGTCAGCTTGTACTATACCGATGCACTCTGGACGAACAACACGCTTTTAAACGAAACCAGCTTGGATACCTCCACGTCGAGTAACAGTAAACTCGAATCCTTTATCACAATGCCCCTCAACGAGCTGTATGGTTGCTTCCCGACATACAATCATTGCATATACGCATATACGGGTACCAATCAAACCGCTAAGGATCTTTTCTCCGGTGGAAGCCTTCAAATCGGAAGCGGTTTCAACGGACAGATGCACTCCGGATGGAATTACCAATCCAATTGTCCCTATTTCGGTATCAATACACCTTTTGCCATACGCGCACGATTCGGGTTTTCCGCGAATCAAGAAAACAACTGCAACAGCAATGATACCGCTGTCGGATTTGGACTCGAGCCGACGTGGTCTGATCCGGATAAGAGTCTTAGTTCGGGACATATGTGTACGTGGACAGGATGCAGCCAATCGAACTACTCTTGGAGTGGATTTCCCGGAATCCTTTGGGCTCGCTAAAAATAAAAATCAAACTTTACCGGCTTTAAAGGTAACTTAAGCGAATAAATCGTGAAAAAATACGCACATTTTTTAAAGCCGTAAATTATTGAACCGAACTCAATATTGTACTTCACAGTACACTCCTTCACGATAAAGGCAAACCGGATGTGAATCCGGGACGCAAAAACACAGATCTCTTGTAGATGGCTGGTTTACCGAACGAAGGTGACTCTTTTTTGTCGCGTCGTTTTTTAGAGTTTTGGATGTGCCGTGCGGTGCACTTTAACCAAAACCCAAGAGGAAAAAATAATGAAAAACAACGGCTCGGCAATTTTTTTGCCACTTTCAATCTTAATCTTCTGTCCACAAGCCATTGCACAAGGCGGTGCTCTTGTCGGACCATCGTACAGCGGCACCGACGGACTCATTGAGGTAACTGCATTCGGTGTACACGACCAAAGCCAGTGCGAAAACGTAGATCAAACCGGTGGTGAACGACCCGAAGCGTGCCCTTCTATTGAAGAAGCACAGTCCCTTTCCTTTATGGCGTTCGGTGACCAAGATATGCCGCTACAAGGATACGGTATCGGCGACTCCGTTATCAACGAGGATGGT
>JAYYRF010000566.1:0-3207 GCA_036127535.1 Myxococcota bacterium
CCTCTCGAAGCCGCTGGCATTCACTCCTTGGGAGCGGCCATAGATGCCACCAACCTCTCCAATATTGAGTTTGGACAGCCAACCCATACGTTTGACGCAGATACGATCAAAGGAGCGATTCGTGTTCGTGAATCAGAAGAAGGAGAGATGGCATGGCCTCTTTTTGCCGAGAAGGCGATTTCATTACCCGTGGGAAGTCTCGTAATTGCAGATGATGAAAAGATTTTGGCCATCGCAGGTGTCATTGGCTGCGAGGAATCCAAAACAACAACGGCAACGAAGAGAATCGTTTTAGAATCGGCCTGTTTCGAGCCGGTGAGCGTTCGCAAAACAGCCCGTGCGCTTGGTATTCACACTACATCCGTTGCTCGTTTTGAGCGAGGAGCGGATCCCGAACTCGTTCTTGTGGGGGCTGGCCGTGTGGTACATCTCCTCGAAATGCATGGCTGGAAACGTACGAGTGAAACGACTCTTGTCGGTGACTGGGTAGATCCCGTTCGTATGATGGAGGTACTTCCACATAAGCTGAATGCTTTCTTGGGTACCGAATTATCCGAAGGTGAGATTGCGCTACGTTTGGAGCGATACGGATTTCGGTGCTTGTTAGACGCTGGTTCCATGCACGTTCGGACTCCTCCTCATCGACTATGGGATGTTGACCGCGTAGCGGATTTGTACGAAGAGATTGCGAAGTCTGTCGGGTATAACAACACCCCTATATCGCTACCGATGATCGATAGGGGGGCAGTCCCCTCGGAGGCGGAAGACAAAAAGGAAATCATCGACGAACTGCTTGTTGGCATGGGATTTTATGAGGTCATCACCGATGGTTTTTATGGCAACGGACTCTTTTCAAAACTCGGCTTACCCGAATCACACGTCTTGAATCAGCATGTTGAAACCCTCAACGCTTTGGAACGAGGATATTCCTTTTTAAAGAACAATGCCCTGCTTCAGGCGGTTTCTGCCGTATCCAAAAATGTAAAACGACATTTTTTCCATATAAAAATGTTCGAGTGGACGCGGGTTTTTATCCCAAACTCAACGGCTGAAAATGGTGTTTGTTCGGAAAGAAAGCTCCTTTGGGGGGCAGTTTGTGGTGAAGAACGTCCGGGGCTTTGGACAAACGACAGTCGCAAAAGCGACATTCTCTTTTTGAAGGGTGTTGTAGAAGAGCTCGGCACGCTGCTTCGATTGCCGCTCGTGTTGGAAAAGAGTAATCCTCAGTCTATTCTCCACGATACGCTTCACCCATATCGGCAAGCCTCGATACGGTTACACGGAGACGTCGTGGGAATCTTAGGAGAGATCCATCCCGATATCTGCTTGCGTTTCAAGCTCAAAAAGCAACGCCCCTGTTATTTTGAGATCGATGAAGCCGCACTGTTCACCCCGAGCCAGCCTCTTTCATATCAAGTCCCTGACGCTACGCAGCCACTCTCGCGCACCATCTCGTTTGCACTTCCCCAAGGTTTGCAAGCCGGAGACATCCAAATCATTCTCGATCGTTTTTGCTCTCAATCGAAGGTGAACGACATTTATCCTTTCGAAGAAGATGGACAGCCATGGCGTTCGATTACCTATGAAGTACGTTTCAGGAATGCTGACGGTACGTTGAGCGCTGATTTTGTGAATAACGAATTGATGAAGATGATCGCTGCTGTTGAGACCAGCTTCGGGAAAATCGGCGTTTATCAACGATAGCTTACTCGTCGAGATGTATGGTGAAGTCTTTTGGCGAACGTCGATATTTTCTCAAGTCGTGCAAGCGAACCCATTCCGTCTGTTGGCCATAACGAACCAGAGGATCCACATTCTGAAGAGATGCTTCATTGAGAGCAAAGGGACCAAAGACCATGCCTTCTTGTAATAAGTACCAATTCCGTACATGCGCTTCTTTTTCAGCAATGGACGCTGTTTTCTCGATTTCGTTACGGTAGTCCATTTTTTCTTCGCAGTCCCACTGTCCATTCTCGTTTTTATCCCAAATGAGAAGTAAGTCTCCTATTTCTGCACGAAGATCGGCTTCCGTTTCGATTGTCTTTTCCAGTGTTGAAATCTTCTTGGCAAGATTGTCCAGTCCCTCTTTTGTTGTTTTTTTATGGGTGTCCTGTAGAACCTTTAAAATATGTGCTTCACGCCAGCGTGAAGGAAGCAGACCCATCTTACGAAGAGCCCAGGGCGTTAATAATCCCGTTCCCGGTATGGGCAATATGGCATTGACACTGGCAAAAATTCCGGCCGGAACCACGCGGAAAAAGTCTTTGAGTTGCTCTTGCACTTCATGCCTTTCTTCCGGGGTCAAATTCTTAACCCCCTTTTTCAGCAGTGTCGTTAAACGGCGGCTTTCTTTCACCTCACCGGTGATGCGGGACCAGTTGCTTTTGAACGCGTCGACCACCTTTTGCTTCAGCGGTCTGTGCGTCGCCCTCAGTAGGGTTTGAATATGTGCCACTTCTTGGACTTCGACTCCGTTTTCCTGTAATTCCTTGAGAATTTCGTCGAGTTTTTCCTGTGAATCCATTGTTAGTCCCCCATTGGTTTGGGTATCTCGATATACAGTCTTTGGTGACGTTTATCCCACATCCCTTGTGTTTTCAACAGATTTTCATAATCTGCAATGGAGGCTTTGGATAGGGATAAGTGTATGCAAATTAATCGAAATCCATCTTCATACAGCTGTTGGAGATCTTTCTGACGGAAGGAGCTCTCCTTCCCTTTTTCTGCGAGTCTTTCCAATGCGAGTAGGAGTTTATTTTTTTGGTAGTATTTTCGATGTGACCACGGTCTTACACTATCCAATCCCGGGCCTCCGATAATCTTCTGACCATGATACAGTTGTTGAACGTATTGTTTCTCACTTACGATGAGAGGGACATCTACAATCCCACCCGGATACCTTTCCGTTGCATCCATTAGAGAACGGTCGATTCGAAAACTGCTTTTGTTGCTATCCTTTTTCTGTGGAGCGGCCTGTTTCGCGATTCCCATTGTAAGAAGACTCAACAGAATAATCATTGCTTTATGATGGTTTTCTTTTATTCTAATCTTTGCACACCCATATCCACAAAAGAGAATAAGAAGGAGTGTAGGAGCTACGATCATACGATGTGGCACAGTGCATCTCGGTAAGGGAGGGAATATGCTGTGCAGCAATGCATAACCCGTAGGACTCCACATTTTATTGGGAAGAACAATTGCACCATC
>JAYYRF010000567.1:0-2779 GCA_036127535.1 Myxococcota bacterium
AATTAAATGCTGCGTCACAATTCTACTTTTGGGTGAGTTGTATCGTCTGAGAATACCGATTAAAGAAATTATATGATGATAAAAATGCACTGTGCATGTGTTCGGAGGCCATCATGCGAATCCTTCCCCTACTCTTACTCACCGCCTGTGTGGGTGAATACCAGAAACGCACCTTCATCGAGGATCCGAACCAAGACTACGACGGAGACGGACACACCGAAGTCGAGGGGGATTGCGACGACAACCAGCCCAACGCATATCCAAACGCCAGTGAAATTTGCGATGGAATCGACAACAACTGCGACGGAAACATCGATGAAGCAACCGCTACTGATGCACAACTGTGGTACGCCGATGGCGATGGCGATGGATATGGAACCGCTTCGGTTTCGGTCACCGCTTGTTCCCAACCCGAGGACTTTACTCCTGTAGCCGGGGATTGCGACGACGGCAATCGTTTGGTGTACGAAGGAGCGCCCGAAGTCTGCGATGGCATCGACAACGACTGCGACGAACTCGTAGACTCGGATGATGATGAACTGGTGGGACAAGCCACATGGTACCGCGATGCCGATTCTGACGGATATGGAAACCCCGAGCTGATGATAGAGAGCTGTGATCCCGTACCTGGATATGTACAAGGCGAAGCAAACCTTCCCACCGAACACCAAGACTGTGACGATGTAAACGCGGTTATCAACCCCGGTGCCCCCGAAGTCTGTGATGAGATGGACAACGATTGTGATGGACTGATTGACGACGACGACGAAGGTGCCGTACCCGACAGAATATGGACAATCGATGCTGATTCAGATGGCTTTGGCGATGCGACAGAAGGAGCCCAAACCATCACTCAGTGCTCTGCTCCCACGGGATATGCGGCAATGGCAACCGACTGCAACGACGAAGACGAGACCATTTCACCCGATGCAGAAGAACGTTGCGACGAAATCGACCAAAACTGCAACGGAACCGTGGACGAGGGAGTTCAAACCACCTACTTTGCGGATGAAGACGGGGATGGCTTTGGCGCAAATCCGATCTTAACCGCTGGAATCGAAGCCTGTTCTCTGCCCGACGGATACTCCGAAAACAGCGACGATTGCGACGACAATGCAGCAACCGGAGCCGGCAACAACCCCGATGCCGATGAAGTCTGTGATGGCATGGACAACAACTGCGACTCCTTCATCGATGAGGATTCGGCCATGGACGCGGTCACGTGGTATGCCGATTCCGACCAAGATGGATTTGGCGATTTGGCTCGTCCCCTAACCATGTGTGAAAGCAACATGCCCGCGGGATACATTGCCGACGCAACCGATTGTGACGACGGACGTTCGGGCATTAATCCCAGCGCCACCGAAACCTGCGCCACCTCCTTCGACGACGACTGTTCCGGTTCCACCAACGATACAAACGCAACGGGGTGTACTTCCTTTTACAAAGATGTCGATGAAGACGGATACGGACTGGAAACCGATTCCTTGTGTCTGTGTGAAGCCGACGCTGTAAATTCCTATACAGCAGCGGCATTGGGGGATTGTGACGACGACAATGTGGACGTAAACCCCGCCGAGATTGAAACCTGTGGAACCGATGGGATTGACGACGACTGCGATGGTGTGGCAAACGAAGAAGGCGCCGCACTGTGCGTATACCACTACAAAGACGAAGATGGAGACGAGTACGGTCAAAGCGATGACCGAATCTGTGTCTGTGACGACAAAGGCTACTACAGCACCCTCAACGACGGGGATTGCGACGACGGTAATCTGAATGTTCATCCCGGTGCCACCGAGGTATGCGACGCCTCCGATGTGGATGAAAATTGCGATGGGGTCGCCGATGGTGCCGATGCCGTGGGAGCAACCCTTTGGTATGCCGACGTAGACAACGACGGCTTTGGAGATGCCACACCCAAAACCCTCGTAGACCAACGCGAATCCCCGATGACCCAATGCGATGCCCCAACCGGCTTTGTATCCGACAACACCGATTGTGACGATGTTGCACCCAGCACCTACCCCGGTGCACCTGAATATTGCTACACCAGCCAAGACGACAATTGCGACGGAAACGACAACGATATCGATGCAGAAGGATGCATCGTTTGGTATGCCGATGTGGATAAAGACGATCACGGTGACCCCAACGACTACCTGTGCATGTGTGACAACGAAGGCGACTACGAGGAGCTCACCTCCGATGATTGTGATGATTCGGAATCCACCGCCAATCCGAGTACCCCTGAACTTTGTTCCACCACCTTTGATGACAACTGCGATGGTCAAATCAACGAAGCCGATGCCGACGATTGCATCAAATACTTCCGCGACCGCGATGGCGATGGATATGGAACCCTTGACTATCAGTGCCTGTGTGGACCATCGGGAGATTATGTTGCCACCGAAGCCGGAGACTGCTACGACGACCCCACCGAAGTCGCCGATGCCGCTACCTACAATCCGGGCGTCGGCAATTGTGGTTTGTTGGGGGCTTTTAGCACCGACGATGCGATTGCCAGCATTGGACACGATGCGAGTATTTTAGATCTGGGTTTTGACTACAACCAAGATGGCTATGCCGATATTTTATTGGGGAATACCGAATACGACAATGCCTACACCGATGCCGGTATTGCGATGATTTTCTTTGGCCCGCTTAGTGGTGTCTTGGGGGATCCGGACGATGCGGACATTACTTTTAGTCCAGAGATAACATTTGGTGAAGATGCAGGAAGATCAGGAGCAATCGGAGATTTTGATGGAGATGGGGA
>JAYYRF010000568.1:0-3944 GCA_036127535.1 Myxococcota bacterium
TTATAGATTCCAAAGGCTTATCCTTGGTTCCCAAGTCCATCTCCTCACCAAAGGGGCCAAAGCCAGCATATAAGTTGGAAATAATTTGGGACAATGCCTCAGAATCCGTCTGCGATTGCAGTTTAATCCCTTGCTTTTCGAGCTTTTCTCGAAGTTGATTGGCGTTCTCTATAATTCCGTTGTGAACCAAAACCACTTGATTATCGTGGCTTAAGTGCGGGTGAGCGTTCGGTACGGTAACCCCACCATGCGTAGCCCAGCGAGTGTGGGCAATTCCAGCACCGGATGGAACATCATCCATAATTTCTTCCAAGGAAGCAACCATTCCGATTTGCTTTTTTAAATAAAACCCTTCGTCTTGTTGGATGGCAACGCCTGCTGAATCATATCCACGATACTCCAAACGACGTAGTCCCTGAAGCAATAAAGCCGAGGTATTGCTTGGTCCTATATAGCCGATTATCCCACACATCATCTACTCCCTAGTCTTTTCACTACGGTAGATGTTAGAATTTGCTCCCGTAGCATATGTTACTGAACATCATTAACCTTCTTCAGCAACATATTGTAGGCTTTATCGGGAAGGTATTGATTAAATTTCCCATGATTAAAAGCGATCTCTTTGACCAAAGACGAGGATATAAAAATATTTTGAGGCTCTGCCAATAAAAAAATGGTTTCTATATTGGGAGCCAAGTCCATATTGGCCAATCCGATTTGAAATTCGAACTCGAAATCGGTTACTGCTCGCAGTCCCCGCAGTATGATCCCAGCGGAGACTTCTTCACAGCAATGTACCAATAAGCCGTTAAAGGAGCGCACCTCAATGTTGGGGTATGAGCGCGTTGCCGCCTGTACAATTTCAATTCTCTCCTCAAGGGTGAAAGTATATCGCTTCTTGGGATTCACACCAATGGCTATAATCAAACGATCAACCAATTTTGAGCCGCGTATGGCAATATCCAAGTGTCCGGATGTAATTGGATCGAAGGATCCGGCGTATACCGCCGTTCTCTGTGCAGACATCTCATTCTCCCAACTGTGTTATAATATGGAATCTATATGTTAATTGTACTACGACCCACCGTCGATAAGGAATAAAATTAAGGAGTCTCGTGATTGTTTCTATTATCATCATTGGAGATGAAATTCTGAGTGCAAAGTTTAAGGACGAGAATACGCCGTGGCTGATCCAACGCTGCAATGAAATCGGCCTACAGATTCGTCATATTCAGATCATACCGGACGAGCTCGAACGAATCTCCGAAGCAGTCCGGAAGGCATCAGCATCTTCTGACTTTGTAATTACAACCGGCGGGGTTGGCCCCACGCACGATGACAAAACGATGGAAGGGATTGCAAAGGCGTTCCAATGCGGTCTATGTACAGCTCCTGAACTCGCCACGCTGATCATCGAAAAGATAGGGAATCGGCCTGGTCCCCTTAGAATGGCACTTGTTCCTGACATCTATACGATTTGGGACGAGGACAATAATCTCTTTCCGCAGGTGGTCGTCAAAAATGTAATCGTACTGCCGGGTATACCGAAGCTAATGCGGCTCAAGTTCAACAGCATCGCTCATCGACTAAAGGGCAAAAAGAAACATATCCAAAAAATATACCTCCAAGCCAGAGAATCTGACATTGCCATTCGTTTAGCAGAGATTCAAAACCGCTACCCAAATGTAGATATTGGGAGTTACCCCCGATATCCAAGCGAAGGTTACAATCTAATCCTTACCGCCGAGGCCTTTGAAGAAGCTCCTTTAGATAAGTGCCTCGAAGAGCTCAATCAGTCTTTTTCTTCTATGATTGTATCGGACGCGAAAAGTTCCAATTGAACGACGGATTGGGGTATGTCGTAGATCTTTTTGGACAGCGTTGAGAACGGTACTTCATTGGAACTGAAAACCCAGCGAACCTCTGTATAAAACGCACTCTTAACAATTGGCGTAGCGACACACTTCCATAACTGGGCTTCAATATGCATATGGGTAAGAGTATGCCGAATTTCTCCCAACTTCTTCTCAACGCTCAAATCGGATCCAAATTCCTCTTTCCACTGCGTCTTAAGTTCTTCGGTATTCTCAGCAAAAAATCCAGGGAACTCAAACAAACCTCCGTATAGCCCCTTCGAGGGTCGCATAGCTACACATGCTTGCCCCTTTTCATTGAGGAGGTAAACGTAGAACCTTTTGCGAACGGGTACCACCTTCTTTTTCTTCTTGGGGGGATACTGGGCGACGGTTTTACTCAAATAGGCTTTGCAATACGATTTTAGAGGGCAGCCATCACACCGAGGAACCTTAGGGATACATATAGAAGATCCAAGATCCATCAACGCTTGATTAAAATCACCGGCTTGCCCCTTTGGAAGCAAGGATTCAGCCAAATCCCACATTTCTTTTCGGCTGCCGTTAGAGCAAAAAAGACGAGAGAGAATTCGGTGGTGATTTCCGTCGACAGCCGGTGTATCAACATTAAAGGCAATGGATGCGATCGCTCCCGCAACATAAACCCCAACACCCGGTAACTTTTGTAGTTCTTTATAGGTGGACGGGAAAGCCCCAAGTTCGACAACCATCTTAGCGGCTTTGTGTAAGTTTCGAGCACGAGAATAGTAGCCCAAACCTTGCCAATAAGACAAAACCTCTTCCTCGGTCGCTTTCGATAAATCCTGAATGGTAGGGAAGCGTGTCATAAAACGAGCGAAATAGTTCATTACATAGCTAACGCGGGTCTGCTGGAGCATGATTTCGGATACAAGACTGCGATAAGGAGAAACCTCATCCCTCCAGGGTAGAGAGCGTTTATTTACGCTGTACCAGGCCATTAAAGCCTTTGTGCAATCCGCTTTGTTTTTTTTATTCATGTTAATTGAGGTCTAAAAGTTATGTAAAGTATCTTGAATTGGGGTTATCACTCTTCCCCTCTTGGGTGATGTTTTTCGTGTACCTGTTTCAATCTTCTCTTGGATACCTGGGTATATATCTCCGTGGTTGATATGTCCTCGTGGCCAAGCATCAGTTGCAGCGCACGTAAATCAGCATTGTTGTTCAGCATATGCGTTGCAAATGCGTGACGGAGTATATGAGGTGAAACCTCTTCCATATCGGCCATCTTTCCGTACTTTTTCACCGTTCCCCAAAAGTTTTGACGCGTCATCGGCTTTTTATGGGAACTCAAAAAGACAAATTCAGATCCTCCCCTTCCCCGCTGTGCGAGATAACGATTTAAGAGAGAAGCGGCTTTATCGCTAAATGGAACAATCCTTTTTTTATCTCTCTTACCTATCACCTCTAACCATCCCGCTTTAATCCAGTCGAACTGTAGGTTAATCAGTTCTGAAACCCGAAGCCCCGTTGAATACATCAGTTCAAGCATTGCAGCGTCTCTAAGACCCAAAAACTTCGATTGATCGGGTTTCGACAGCAACACCTCAACCTGCTTCTCAGAGATGATTTTGGGGAGTCTCCATATATTCTGCTCCGGCTCAATATATGCTGTCGGATTACTCGCGATCAGATCCTCTTCAAAGAGAAAGCGAAAAAATCGGCGAATCGAAACCTTCCTACGCAGAATTGTTTTTCCACCCAACTCGTCCCTATCCATCTCCAAACGCATTTTTTCAAACCAGCTGGTGATGTGATGATCTCGGACTTTCTTCGCATCATCCACCTGCACCGAAAGCAGAAAGGAAAAGAATCCCTCTATGTCGGTTTGATAAGAGATGACAGTGATTTCTCGTAGGTTGCATTCCGCGCGACAATAATCTAAAAATATTTCCAATTCTCTTTTCATACTACTCTTGTATCTCAAAATAGTGATCGATAGCTTTCATAAGTCCGGTTGCCAGCTGATCTTGAAAATGAGGGGTACGTAGACGCCTCTCATCTTCCGGATTACTCAAAAAACTAGCCTCAAAGAGTATAGAAGGCATCTCG
>JAYYRF010000569.1:0-10919 GCA_036127535.1 Myxococcota bacterium
CTGATTCCCGGATTGAATTACACCAATATATTTTTATCGCTCTATGTCGCAGTGCTCGCCAGCATTGTTGCCAGTGCAGTGGCCATCGCGACGGGGTGGCTCTTACCTCATCCGCTGATGAATACCATATTAAGTCTGGTCGTTTTGATGTTCTTCATGTCCGTCGCAGGGACACTTCTTTCTATCTCGGTTTAAGAATTGAAATCCCTGAACTGGTCTGAGGTATTAATCGCGGCAGGGATCAGCACGTATTTGGCGCTTTTAATTGGGGGAGGTGCGATAATTACTGCTATTTTACGATTGCGGCATCCTGAAGAAAATAAATCTGCTCCTTTGCGGGTACTCATTTTGAGCGCCTCGATTTTGACGTCCGTCATTTCGATTTTAATCGGTGTCTTCTCCGCCCGCGGTGAGCCGGCATTGGCCTTTCTGTTTGTTGGCTACCTAATTTTGTATCCCCTTCATGCCGTGCTGGTAACGGAACCCAATACGGTGGGACGGCGGGTTTATTACGACTACAAGCAAGGTCGGTCTAAATTTTCGATGTTTTCCATGCCCACTGGCGGAAACGCAGTCTTGTTTTCGACCAGTCTATTTTTCGTATTTTGTTTCACGTTGTTCCTCATCGATGCCAAAGAAGACGAAGTGATTTTGGCAGGGGTGAACACGGCGATGGTCGCATATTTTTCCATGTTGTACTTATCTGGCTTCTTCTATCGATGGTTTGAAAATTGGGTTGCACGGCTCATATGCCTGGTCGCTGGTCCCATAGTGTTTTCGATCATCTCTTTGCTTCCCGTGATGATTGCGGGATTTACAGAAGAGGAGTACATCGCAAAGCTCTCGCCCTTCTTTTTGATGGCTGCGTCATTTCAAGGCGAGGGTTCCTATGGTTTTATCGGTGCGTCACTCTTGGCGATAACCGCTTTCATCATCAATGTGCCGCGCATGACCGATGCATCGCGCCGCCTTAAGAAGATTCGAGAAAAGGACGCGGCATGAAACCCAATCCGGCAAATGTATCGCAGTGCGAGCGCCTGCGTTTGGCATCTATCGTTCCCCAAAGAGCCCGTATGTCCGGGGAGCGAATGGGGAATAAAGCCGGTGCTTCGGTGGAGTTTTTAGATCATCGACCCTATGTGTTTGGTGATGACCTTCGCAAGATCGACTGGAAAGCGTTTGCCAGAAACGATCAGTTGCTCATCAAACAATTTCGAGAGGAAAACCGTCCGATGGCACACATCGTTATCGATGGCAGTTTGTCGATGATGTTTCCGCCAAGCAAAGCCCAAACCGCTTTGGATATTGGAGTGATGCTCTCTCAAATCTGTGCTGCACAGGGACTCGAAACAAGGGTTTCCAATCTTGGTGGTCGTTCTTGGAGTGCGAAAGAATCGGTCTCCATCGATTTCAACCATCGCGCCCCCCTGATCGAGGAATTAAAGCGCCAAGTCGGAATGGTTCCGTGCGGAGCTCTCCTATTCCTCCTCTCTGATTTCTTCTCGCCTCACGACCCGCGAATGTTGATGAACATACTCTCTCAAAGAGCGGGTATGATCGTTTTGCTTCAGGTCGTATCCCAAGAAGAATTAGAACCGACCGTCGGTGGATCCTTCCTCTTCAAAGACGCAGAGAGCGATCGAGAAATTGTCGTCGACCTATCCGAAGAAACTGTCTCTATGTATAAGACGCGCGTGGACAATCTGCGCCACGGGCTCGAGGATGAAATTTTTCGCAGAGGTGGACGATATTGTCTCATCAACACCCAAACCGATTTTCAGTCTATTTGTGGTCTCTTGGTGGAGCGAGAAATTCTGCAATCGCAATAAAAATTCGTCCATTTCCATACCTGGGTTTGAAACAGACGTTTGAGAATCTAGGGGAGATAGCCGATATATAAAATAGATGGTTTTAAGGATGGAATTTTGTCGTCTGAAGATTTAATTGGCGTTGTTTTGTTCTCTGTGTCCCTATGTCGCATTTCGCAGGAAAACGTGGGATGGAGCACACAGAGCGATGGGAGCAAAACAATACGAATCGATGGCATGACGGATCGGCGAGAGAAGACATGGACGAGTTGAGGCAACGCCTGAAAGAGGTAAAGGCACTGCTCGATATGGGGCTGGTCGAGCCAGAGGAATATTCAGCGATCAAGAAGAAAATTCTCTCTCGTTTGGGGGCTTCGGAAAATCATAAAAAGACCACGATTTCAGACAACAAACTTACCCATGCCGTCTTTGTTTCGCATATTCGCTCCTTCGGTAAATTACCCGGTTCGAAAAATACGGGCCGGTTGCAGACTTGGCTACAGAGCCAAATGCCCGAGCATCCAGAAGAGATCCAGCTTTTTATGCGTTTATCCTTCAAAGAAGGCGTACAAAAAGTTACGCGCAGTAAAGACGTGCCCTCGATTCGCCAAACGTATCGTACATTGGAGCAGCGTTACGCCCTGGCCCCGCTAAATATGTGTTTTAACGCTTGGATGATTTTGTATTCCGTGGATCAGCCCCTTTGGCGAGAGGAAGAGAGCCGAACCATTATGGAGGACTCCTCTTACGAGGATGAGATGTCCTTTTCGCTTCCCAATCTGTCCCAAATACAGACCATCGATTCCGGGAGCCCCTTTACAGAAGACAGCGGCGGGGAACTCTCCGAAACCCTACCGCCGATGTCTCCGATTGCAGAACGTTTCTTTCAGCGCGTCTCACAACGACTCCACAATCGCTGGGGTAGGCGAAACCGCAAGAATTGCGAGATTCGTTTGCTCTCAATTGAGATTTCTCGATTTCGAGGTGTTCTCCTGCATCCATTTTTTCAAAAGTATACGGTGTATTCCGCTTTGAAAGTTTCCAATCGAAGAGAGTTTGGTCTGATGATGATGCAGCAATCACTGCTCAAGTGTCTTGGTGATTGGGAACAACCAGAGTCCGATGTGGAGGGTACCGCGAATTTCGATTGGAAGGAGCCGAACAATCAAAACTTTGTTTATCAATTTATACGAGAGGTTTTGGGAGATATCGATACTTGTCTTGCGTCTCGAAAACTCAATATTTCTTGTTCGAAACCCTTTGGTACGCATCCGGGCTCCTTGGATTGGGGGCATACCGAGCGGGTATACTTGGGGTGCTTCGAAGTGTTTCGTCAAGAGACGAGTCGGGGACTCATGGCTCTTGCCATGCCGGCATCTCTCTTTGAGATGTCGCACCTTCACGAAAGCGATCGAGAAGAGGGGGCATTTCTACAGCAATTGCCTGTTTCCTTGGTCGCGGAGTTAGAGCCCGTTATGGTTCCGCTGCCCACCGTGAAGAATTGGGAGGTTGGCAGCGTCATTTTCTTAGATCCCAGTCTGGCCGTATCCTTACGCGTCGGTAAACTTCGATACTTTCGCGGCCGATTGGAGGCAAAGACGGAGCGAAGAAGTATTCGCATCGATGCACCTCATGAGGATGATTCAACCTAATCCGTCTCAATATTCAGAACCGTGTGGGGGATAAAATGTCGTTTTTGGGTATACCGATCGAAAGAGATGATGTGATGCTTCTCTACAATCCTCGAATTGGTCGGTATGTATCTTGCTCAAAGGCGGGATTCCACAATCCAGGAGAGCACTTGATCAAGCGCTTACGTTCCATGGGTTTATGGGGGGCATTTCTCAACCTAGATGCTTTGTATCCCCATCGTTCGCGTCGGGTGCTGTTCTTCCCAGAGAGCCATTCTTTGTGGTATCCAATTCCAAGTATACGTACTGCTGGAGGGTATGCGTATCGGACAAGGCGTCTGACAAGTGCACAGGTATCTTTGTGGAGAGCCTTTGACGGACAACAAACGCTAGGGGAACTTTCGGAGAATGAGAAAGTACCCCTTGACGAAGCCAAAGCATTTTGTGCCTTCCTAACGAGATTGGACGTACAAGCTTTGCAATTCCATACGCGTTCGCTACCGAGGCAACATCCTTCTCTCTTACAAATGCTATCGGACGATCGACCCGCCTTTGGTCGCGAGGAGCATATGTACGACGAGCAAGGAGGAACCGATCTCCGGAGTTTTCATGCCAACATTGAACGGGGAGAGTTCCATTTTGACAACGTAGAGACGAGTTTGGCGCATTGTTTTGCCATACCGCATCCAGCGCTCTCGCACGAAACCTATGGTACTCGGTTGTATCGCTCTTTGGAAAAAGAGATACCCCGATCGGGGTTGCTCATCGAAATCGGTGCCGGTACCGGAGAGCTCGCTCAGGCTTGGCGTAGTCAAAATCGCTCCCATCGCTACGTTCGCATCGACGCCTCTCCGGAGCTGCTCGCTGTTCAGAATCGCCTACTTCCCGAGACGGAAGGCATTTTGGCTGATGCATTGGCGTTACCCTTTGAAGACGCATCGACCGCCGTGGTTCTTTGTAACGAGGTCATTGCTGATTTAGAGGCGATACCGAGGGGCAAAGCCCTGCGATGGATCGAGGACTACGATCTTTCTCCTCTACCGGAGGGTTCTTTGTACAATGTAGGCGCTTGGAAACTCCTAGAGGAGATTGAACGGGTACTGATCTCAGGGGGCGTAGCCTATCTTTCCGAATTTGGTGACATCGATGAAATCCCGACGGAAACCGAGCAGTTGAATCATCCGGAAGTGAGCATCCATTTCGGTCAGTTATACCAAGTGGCGACTCGGTTGGGGCTGCGAGCGCGTTTGATACCCGTCACCCAACTTTTAGAATTTGACATGCGATCCCATTGGTTGAGTCGGCATAGTTATGATGCGTTGCGCGCCCGAATGAATGGTGAAGGGCGTCATTTGCAAGCGCGGGCTTGGACGAGGAAAACGCTGCAATTACCGTGGCCGGTAGATGGTTTGGATTGGGTCTCGGTATCAGAGCCTGGGCCCGGTCCCTTACCACAACGATTTTGGGCACTCATCTTACAGAAGTAAGAACCCTTTGGGCCGGTGTTCGGACTTGGGCTTCGAGCAATCTATCCACGAGTCGTTGTTGATGGATATCTGAACTCGACATTTGAATACATACGCGCTAATTTACCGATGAACCGTAAAGAAGGAAATTTCTATGAGTGAGCAACCCACGATTTTTTATACCAAAACAGACGAGGCTCCCGCCCTCGCAACCTTTTCCCTGTTGCCGATTATTCGCGCTTTTACGCAAAGTTCCGATATCTCGATCGAATTAAAAGATATATCCCTGGCAGGACGGATACTTTCGCAATTCCCTGAATACCTCGAAGAGGGACAACGAGTCGATGACGCATTGAAGGAACTCGGGGAACGTACACAAGATCCCACGACCAATATCATTAAATTGCCAAATATTAGTGCGTCCATCCCTCAAATGTTGGCAACCATTCAAGAGTTACAGTCCCAAGGATACGCGTTGCCAGATTATCCGGATGAGCCGCAAAACGACAAAGAAAGGGATATCAAAGCCCGATACGACAAAACCAAAGGAAGTGCGGTAAATCCAGTATTGCGCGAGGGAAATTCAGACCGTCGCGCGCCAAAGGCGGTAAAGACCTATGCCCAAAACAATCCGCACAGAATGGGGAAATGGTCCAAAGACTCTAAATCTCATGTGTCGAGTATGACCCATGGAGATTTCTTTCAGTCAGAATCATCTCATACAATGGGAGAAGCCACGTCCGCGCGCATCGTCCTCACCGATAAAGACGGAAAAGATCACGTTTTAAAAGAGGGGATCTCGATTGAAAAAGGAGAGATCATCGACGTTGCATTTATGAGCTGCCAAGCCCTGCGTCAATTCTTTGCGGAGCAAATTCAGGCTGCCCAAGAAGAAGGGGTTCTATTGTCGGTTCATCTCAAGGCGACCATGATGAAAGTCTCCGATCCCATTATTTTCGGACACATGGTACAAATCTTCTACAAAGAAATCTTCGACAAGTATGCTTCTTTGGTCGAAGAGCTTGGAATTGAGCCCAACAATGGTATTGCAGACTTCTATAACAAGATTCAAGGTTTACCGGCCGATGAGCGTGCAGCCATTGAAGCGGAGATTCAGGCCTTGTACGCAGAGCGGCCTGCTTTGGCGATGGTCGATTCTGACAATGGGATTACCAATCTACACGTTCCCAACAATGTCATCATCGACGCTTCGATGCCGGCGGCTCTCCGGACATCCGGCCAAATGTGGAACACGGAAGGAAAAACCCAAGATACGAAATTCATCATTCCAGATCGAAGCTACGCAGGACTATACCAAGAAGTCATCGATTTCTGTAAAGAAAACGGTGCCTTTGATGTAACCACAATGGGAAGTGTTTCGAACGTCGGACTGATGGCGAAAAAAGCCGAAGAATATGGCTCACACGATAAAACCTTCGAAATCCCATTTGATGGTGTCATTCGATTGGAGTCCGACGGATATTCCTTTCCACCAAAAATGCAAAAAACTGTTCAGAAGGGAGATATTTGGCGGATGTGTATGGTGAAAGATGCACCGGTATACGATTGGGTCAAGTTGGCCGTGAGTCGAGCGAAGGCGGTGGGTGCCGCCGTATTTTGGCTTGACGAGAATCGTGGGCACGACTTTGAATTGATTCAAAAAGTGAACGCATACTTGAAGGATTATGACACCGACGGTTTGGAACTCTCGATCCAAGCACCTCGCGACGCGATGCGGTCTACGCTGCAAAGAGTGCACGAAGGGAAAGATACGGTTTCCGCAACCGGTAACGTTTTGAGAGATTATCTCACGGATCTTTTCCCGATCTTGGAATTGGGGACCAGTGCCAAGATGCTTTCCATTGTTCCGCTTATGAAAGGAGGCGGGCTCTTTGAAACAGGTGCGGGTGGATCTGCACCCAAGCATGTTCAGCAATTCTCAAAAGAAAACCATCTTCGTTGGGACTCTCTCGGTGAGTTCCTGGCGCTGGCGGTTTCCTTGGAGCATCTCGCGAAGGTATACGATCACGAGAAGGCGGCGTTATTGGCTGAAACGTTGAGTGACGCAACCACCAAGCTGTTGGTGAATCGCAAGTCCCCATCTCGAAAAGTAAACGAATTGGACAACCGAGGTAGTCACTTTTACTTAGCGTTGTATTGGGCACAAGAGCTCGCGAATCAGCATGAAGACGCCGATTTAAAGGCCTATTTCTCGCCCGTTGCCCAAAAGCTTTCGGAAAATGAGAACGCAATCGTGAACGAGCTCAATGCGGTTCAAGGCGTCTCTATGGATGTGGGAGGATACTATAACCCGAGTGATTCTCTGTGTAGCGATGCGATGCGTCCCAGCGAAACGTTCAACCGTATACTCTCGTCTTTCTCGAATTGATCGACGCGTAAGGGGGATGTAGACAGTATACATCCCTCTATGTATTTTCCTATGGAGCCGTTCTTTTTGCGAGGAGCGGCTCTTTTTCGACGGCGTGTTTCCACCACGGCATCGTATGAAAGATTCGGTATAGATCATCCGGTAGTGCACTGTGGATATGTAGAGGTTTTCCTCTATAGATTAGATCGATATACGCCGCGTGTAGCGCGAGTCTGTTGAGTCCCATTTCGCTTTTCCACCAACGATTCACACGCGAGTCTCCGTGGTCTCCATCGTGTAGTATCGGGTGGTGTAAGTCTCGAACATGTCTGCGCACTTGGTGAGACCGTCCCGTCGTCGGTCGAACGCGGAGTAAAGAGCACCTCGGTTCGACCGACCGTCCGAGACAGTCTACAAGGGAGTGCGCTGGGGCAAAGCGTTTTTTGGAAATCTTAATGGGGGTATCGATCTCAACGGTCGTCGTATGGGGGAAGTGACCGCGAACAAATGCCCAGTATGTTTTGGTTCCGCAACGCAGAGCCTCCGCCATCTCTTCGATAGCATCTTGTTGCAATGCAAAGATGAGACATCCCGAGGTTTGTCTATCCAGTCGGTGCACCGGCCATACATAGCGCTCCAGTTGGTTCCGCAATCGCTGCAAAATGGGAATTTCTCTTGGAAATCGTTGATTTTTATGAACCAAAATACCCGCGGGTTTGTCAATGACTACGTATCGCTCGTCCTGGTATAAAATCGGTATTGGTGGCACGCTCATACGCTATCGGTCTTGAGTAATTGGAATCCGATGCTTTGGGTAAACATCTCTTCCTTTGGATAAGGTACATGTTTTCATTGATTTTCTATTGCATATCTGCTTGCTCTGATAATGTATTCCATCAAAACGATGCGGTAAAGACGACATCGAATCCTTTACCGAGAAACGGTTCGCTCGATGATGAAACATTGTGCCAACACTACCAAATTTGGAAGAAAAGCGGTATTTCAGAACCAGCACTTCAGCAAGCGCTCGCTTATTTTAAAGGGCATGTAGGAGCGTTCGAGAATCGCCGCGTGATGAGTATTGCGGATTACAGCAAACGGTCGACCCAAAAGCGCTTTTTTGTCTTCGACTGGGAAGATGGATCTTATACATACAATCATGTATCCCACGGCAGCGGGAAGCAAAACAATATCAAACATGGCGATCCCAATCACGACGGTATGCTCGATGCATGCCAGTATAGAGAAGATCAAACCAATATGACGCGGGTAGGTTTTTTTCGTACTGCGGAGCTGTATCTATCATCGCAAAAATGGCCGGCCTTCTCCCGCAATGGAAGAGGCAAGTACAGTGGAATGCGCATGGATGGGCTCTCGAAAACGAATAAACATGCGCGAAAAAAAGCCGTTGTGATGCACGAAGCCTATTATAATCAGCATCGGATTATGGGGCGTAGTTTCGGCTGTCCTGCCTTTCGACCATTGGAGGGACGAACGATTATCAATCGAATTCGAGAGGGCTCTCTTTTTTACGCTTATGTGCCTCAATGTTCGGAATTGTACGCCACGGTTCTCGAACAGGTGCCCGGATGGCAAAGCACATGCCAATAGTAAAAAAGGGTCACCGACGGAGTTTTTTTGCTGCTTTTTGCTTCGCTAACTGCATCGCAGATAAAGCTTCGGGTTGCTCTTTTTGTGTTTCGGGTTGTTCGGTTTGTGTCTTGGTTGTCGGTGTCTTTGGTTCGGGTGGATGATAGCCGGGCGCACTTTTTTCCGCTGATGGTTTCTCGCCCGAAAGCAAGGATGACCGCAAACGCCACAACGTGAGGAGTCCCCATCTGCGCTGTGCGATTTCAAGCAGGAAAAACAGCACGGTTAAAAGAATCGCGTACACACCAATCGGGTAGCCGCTGCTGCCAAAGCGATCCCCCTCTAGGATGCTCTCTATGTTTCGATCTACCGAACCCTTGCTTTTCATCGCCATAGCCTTCAAGGCGCGATAATCCGACTCCGGATCGCTTTTGATTTGGAATTCCAGACCTTGAATGGGTGCGATGGGTGGTAAGTAAGCAATATTGCCATCGGGTAGTTGTATTTGAGCGAGCATTAACCCTTCTTCTTGGGGGCGTGTTTCCGCTTCATATACACCTTCTTGCACTTCGGTAAAGTACAATGGGGAAGGAGAGCCGTTGATCTTTTGGGACATCGCTCGCAGAGGTGGTCCTTGTGGAGATTCAATGGTGTAGCGTATGATATTGCCATCTTGTTCTGCATTCACATACTTCAGGGCGCCCATTTTGGGCGAGAGGAGACCTTCTATGTAGGTGTTGAAAAAATTGCTGTACGCGTTCCAAGCGACGAGGTCTGAGCCATCACTGCCACCGATTTGACCGGTATAGACACCGACTTTACCAATGCCGTATAAATGATGGGCGACCAAGGGATCTTTTTCATCCTCTTCCGCGAGGATTCGATAGCCCTGCTGGGCACCGGACTTGAAAAAGCTGATATTGTAGCCTTTGACATTGGGAAGTTCGGGGGCAAAGCTGGCTCCCAAACCAACAAGAGCACCGATTTTTTGGGTTTTATAGTCCCCTTGTTTATAGGCCTTACGCGCCGACAACATGGTATCCATCGCAAAAATTTGGGGCAGTTCGACCGGGTTCTCGCTAAAGTAGATATCGCCGCCGCCTTCCGTTGCGATTCGAATCAGGAACTTTGCATCGGTGTCACCCATATTTCCGAGGGCGATGACCGAGACGGTTGTATTGGAATTGCGCATTTGTTCAATGAGTTCAAAAACACCTTCCGGTTGTTCTGCATCCTGTGCGTCGGCAAAGAGAATGATATGTTTATTGTGCAGACCCGATTTCTGTACTTCTCGGAAGGCGGCCTTCAAGGCATTAAATACATAAATGCCCCCACCGGTGGATTCAATACCGAGCGCTTTGGCGGATAGGTTCTTGGCATTCTCTCCAATTTTAGTGTCTGCGATCACAAGATGCGATTCGGTATCCACCGCAAAAACAGAGATGTGATCGTTGGGATGTAACACGGAAATGGCCGCGGCCGTGCCTTGGTTGGCCAAATCCATTTTGCTTACGCCGCTGGAAACCGTCATTGACATCGAGCCAGAACGATCCAAAGCGACGGACATGGCGACAGGAACTTTTTTTCGTTCGGTTTTCGTTTGTAGAAGGACGGGTAAGATCTCTTCCAGTGGACTTTCGATATATCCACCGACGCCAAAACTCGCGGGTCCTCCGGTCATCAAAAGCCCGAGACCATCGTTCTGTACGGCGTGTTTGATATTCACTAATTCTTGGTACTCAAAGCGTAACGCGGAGACATCTTTGAGAATGAGGAGCTGGTATTGGGAGAGCCGCTCCGGAGAGAGTTCTACATCTTCAGGTTTGTGAACCTGCAGTTGAAAATCCGTGAGAATGGAGGAGAGCTCGTCTGCTTGTCCACTGTTGTTTAAAAGTAGGATCGAACGTTTGCCCTCGACAAGAATACCCGCTGTCGCTTTATTGTTGTGCTGAATGGGATCCTTGGGATCGATAATTTGTACATCATAGCGGTGTACACCACCTCCGGGTGGTTGTTCTTGAAATAGAATGCGATTTTTTACGGTTTTTAAATCGTC
>JAYYRF010000570.1:0-9002 GCA_036127535.1 Myxococcota bacterium
ACGAACCCGGAAACGATGAGAACAACCCGTGCAAACATAATGTATCCATGTTTGGCCAGCCGACGTTTCAAACGATTCGGGCTTCATCAGAGCCCCACACGAGGCTGCACGATCGCCTGGTATGTTGTCCAAGTGGCGCCCCCACAGACAAAAAGGACAATGATCGCGAATCATCACATCTCCCATCGGAACCGAACGTTTACAATGACCGCAAACGAAACCTTCATCTATAAAAATGGGATTTTTACGAATCTGCGCATCTTTGGATCGATCTAAATACAAGCGAATCAACTTTTTAGAAGAGTAATCCTCTAAGTCGGTGTGCCCTGAATTTTGCAACAGTTTCAACAGCATGGTACGAAGTTCAGACTGGGTATCCAGTCGCTTTGCAAAGCGCTTAATTTCACCTCGGGTTCTCAAATTCGATAGTTCTTGGGATAAATCTTCAACGTTCATATCATGTTATTGGTATTCAACAGGAGTTGTCATGTCGTATATTCTAATCTTATCACTCGCCTTTGCAAAACCCGAGACGCTCTTCGATATAACCCTCGACAAAGACGTTCCGAACGAAACGATGTTGTCAGAAGAAAATGCTGCCCGTTTTTGGAATGCGGTCGTCCAAGCTTCTCCTGCTTCTCCCTTGCTGTACGCACCGCTGCGGGATTCAGCGGTGTCTATACGATTGGCGCGGGCACAAGCCCTTTTTCTAAACCAAAGCGACGCCTCTGAAATTCAACGTTTGTACGACGAGGAGAACGATCCCGACATACAGGCGACACTGCTACTCGCTTTGGGCAAGCACGGTAACTGCCAGCATTTACCAACCCTCGAACGAGCCTTGACCGAATCATCCCCCATACGATTGCCGCCGCGAACCAAAGCCTCCCTCTATGCGCTCGCTTTGCTCGCCGAAAAGAACGAGTGCGATTATCAAAAGAGTTTTGATCTGATCTTTCCCATGATAAACAGTTTCAGTACAGATCGAAGAAAGGGCGCGTCCTACGCATTGGCCGAGTTCAATCAGACGATGCCCTCTTTGGAACAAAAGGATCTCCTACACAAAGCAACCCTGCGTGAGCCCAATCCCTCCATACGAGCAAATCTGGTTGCAGCATCAAAATACACCAATCCTACGGCCTCTTTACAAAAAGAATGGTTTTCCGATACTGCAAGAGAAGTCCGAATGGCAGCAATGGAGCATTATCCCAACAATCCACTCGTGGTTCAGCTATTGAAAGATAACGACTTAGCCGTTCAGCAAAAGGCCATTGAAACCTTGGGGAAAACAGGTGGCAACCTACAGAGGCTCATCGATTCCGGTGCTAATATCGATGCGGAACAAAAAGCGCGCATCAGCAACAGTCGTTTGTTTTCGCAGTCTCTCCATGCGCTGCAGTACAGTACAATCTCCGATTTGTCTCCGTATTGGAAAACCGACCGACCAACGGCCGTCCGAAGGATTGCCGTCTCCAAAGTAAAGGATTCCAATCGCTTAAGGGAAATTATAGATAACGACACCGAACCAGAGGTTCAGATCGCAGCAACAAAACGGCTCCTATCCTTAAACCCTGAAAATCTCACACTCCTCAGTGAATTACTGGAACATCCTAAGATCAACGTACAAAGAGAGACGATGTACTTTTTACAGGCGCACCCGGAAGGTGCTTTGGAGCAACAACTGTGGTCTCTTTTGGAGTCCAACAATACTCTGATTGCAGAGGGAGCGTTGGGTTGCCTCAGTCGTTTGGAACTGGACATAGCGCCAGAAGAAGCGCAACGATACATAGAAAACATCGCAGGAATGAAAGGTTTCAATACCCTGCTACCACTTCGTCGTATCAGCAATCAGCTTCAGAGAGAAGCACCGCCTATCCCTTGGCCTAAAGACATTGAAAGGATACAGCAAGCGACGCTTCAAACCGAACGGGGTGATTTACACATGGAGCTGTATCCACAACTCTCTCCTCTTGCCGTTTGGAGTTTCGCTGATTTGGTGGAGAACGGAGAATATGACAACCTACCGCTCCTTGTAGAAGACGGATTCCTGACTTTGGGGCCAAGTCACCCCTTTAATATTTTTACAGAGAGAAATTTTAAACCCGTTCGAAAAGGGTCTATCATATTGGACACCGACCCCATACGGCCGAGACTTCGAATTTCTCTTCGAGATCAGCCATTGCGCAAGGGAGACTTTATCGTGATCGGTCAAATCGTAGATGGTTTGGCCTTCCTTGATAATATACGTTCTGAAGAGAGAAGTAAGCAAGTCAAGATTTACAGAGTCTCTCGATAAACCGACAGTGTCCTTTCGACCATTCTCTCTACGGATAAGCATGTTTTGGCGTAGCGGTACGCCTTTTCTACACTTGGATGCGCTCCGCTCAAAACGCTTTGAATGGCCTTTACCAAAGCCTTGGGTTCCCTTGGGGGTACCAAGGTTGCGTGTTCTGCGAGCGTTTCGGGAATTCCACCGGCGGTGGTCGCTACAATGGGTATTTTGGATAGCATTGCTTCTATCAATACCTGCCCCATCCCCTCCTCCACCGAGGGATGCACAAAAACCTTCGCGCCAGCCATAAGAGACGGTATGTCATTTCGAAACCCCAAATATCGGAGATGCGGATAACGCAAAGGGCCTTCACCAGCGACAGCTATATCTATGCCCGATAGGAAAGCGGCGGCTTGTGACAGATATCGATGTCCTTTGTGATTCACCAGTGCACCAACAGCCAAGACGTCCGGTGCATCCGTAGCAGGCGGTTGTGGAGGTACCTCATCAACACCGTCAGGAACAACATAAATGGGTGCTCTCGTAGCATTGGCGACAATCGCCCGGACAGCCTCGCTGACAGCGATGTAGGCCTTGGGCTTACGATATTTCCAATGGTTTTTAGGTGCAAAGTCAACGCGTCGATGCACGATCAAACGTTGCGAAAAAGGAAGACAGCAATTGTGTGCATGGGCGGTGTGGGCGGCGAATAGTCGAGTAGAAATGCGTGACAGAATCCAAGGCGTACGAATGGAATTACCGGACGGGATGTCAATCAGAGGGACGTTCAAAGGCTTAAGGCTTTGCGACAACGGCGAGTCTTTTGGACATGCTACCGCTGTAGATACTCCGCGTGTCACAAGAGAGGCGGCCAACAATTGCACCTGTTTTTGTCCCCCCCGCCACTCGTTTCCGGTATCGACATGCACGACAAAATACATTAAGAACACTCTCATTTGAAACTGAGCCATCGATGCAAACCGAGTACTTTCAGCTACAAAATGGCATGTGGATCATATCACACCACGATCCAACAAGCCCCCTGATTCATATCAGTATGGATATTAAGGTCGGAGCCAGTGTAGATTCCATACCGGGAATCGCGCATGTATGCGAACATCTGCTGTTTACAGGTACACAAAACTTTCCTGATTACGATCAAGTCCTACTGGAGCACGGTGCCACCAACAACGCATGGACGGCGTACGACAATAGTAATTTTCATTGTACGGCTCCCCCCGAGAGCTTACCCAAGTTGTTAGAGGTCGAAGCGGACAGACTCGCAAACGTGTCTGAATATCTCAATGAGACCGTATTTCAGACCGAAAAGTCCGTCGTATTTAACGAGATGAACGAATCCTTTCACGACGACCCCTACCATCCTCTGATGCTAGAAGAGTACGCATCCCTCTTTGGACCAAACCATCCCTATGGACATCCAATTATCGGCTTGCATGATGATTTGGAAAAAATTGAACTCGAAACGGTTCGTGCATTTCTCAAGGAATGGTATCAGCCCGCTAACGCAACGCTCTTAATCGCCGGTGGTTTTGATCGTCAAATTCTTTCCGATGCTCTCGACACGCATATGAAACCGCTGGTTGGTCATGAATCAATCGAACAGCCCCAACCCTTCCCTCCCCAACGTCCATTTTCCACACACACACAGATGTATGTACAGGCTAGCTATGGATATGTGGGGTTGGATTGGATCTTACCTCCGATATCATCGTCCATATTGATCGCAGCGAATATTTTGTGCGATATACTGAGCGCAGCACAATACGGACTCCTCTATCGAGATATAGAACTCGATCTGCGATGGGCTTCCGAAGTCGAAACCGACCTATATGCGATGAAAATCGCATCGGTTTTCAGTATTTCGGCCGTCGTGCATGAGGAGCTCCATAGAGAGAAAGTGAAGAATCGGATTCTCTATCATTTGGATCGAATCGCCAATGGACTCCTCGATCCGCTGCTGCTCAAAAAGTCGAAAAAAAAATTCAAGCTCTATTGGCTACTCCAACACGAAGACATCGAGGAGAGAGTAGAACGATATCAAGAATGGCTACGCTTTCACGCCAACCTTTCGGGTTTAAAAGCATACACAGAGAGTTTTCAACAGGTTACGATGAGCGAACTTCAAGGACTTGCACGGCATCTCTTATCCACTCCATACCTCACACTCGACGGTTTTCCCAAGCAATCATGATAGAGACAACGCACATACACGGATGGAAGGTATACCACTATCAAAAAAAAGATGCACCCGATATTGTTAGTATTCGTCTTCTCTTTCCCAATTACAACAACGACCGACAAATCGGCTTATCTCATCTATACAACCGTTTGTTGTTGACCCAAATCCAAGAGGCCTCCGATCGGTTTATCATCGGAGGCGACATCGCCATCGGTACGGATTACACGCACCGTCTTATCTCCATAGATACCTTACAAGAGGATTTTAGTGACTTCTTTGCTTTAATTCGAACCTCCATAGCGACTTTCGAAGTTAGCGATGAAGAGCTCGAACAGGAGAAACTCCTCATTAAGCAAGAGAAACATCAAGAAAGAAGTCAATCAAAAATTCTTTTGGATGCTCTTGGACAAGAGAAATTCTTTGGGTGTCACCATCCCTTTCGATACGATGTAGAAGGTTCGGTACACAGTATAGATGGCTTCTCACCGCAAGACTTGAAAGCCCCAAATCTCGTTCAGCATGGAATTATTATTACCGTATCCGCACAAGGGATTGCGGAAGTATCCAGCCAACTCGATTCTCTCTTACCGAAACAGGCTGCTTCGAATGGGGTCGTTTTGCCTCCTCCACAAACGGAGTGGGGTTCTTATCTGATGCCGTACGAACAACAAGAGCAAGCTCATCTTCTTTACCTGCGTAGAACGCTTCCCAACACTCATCCGTTGTATGATGCAATGCAACTCGGACTCATGTCATTGACATCAATGTTTAACTCTCGCCTAAACCAAAAGCTTCGAAAACATGAAGGCTTAACGTATGGCGTGCAGTCTTATCATCGCTCTATGTCTGATTTTGGCTATTTGAGCATATCGTTGTCCGTCGATAAAAACCGGGTCGCGGAAGCACGGGCATATACCCAAGAGATCTTGGGTTCCTGTACGGAAAATTGGACTTTTTCAGAGCTAGACATCGCAAAAAAAATTATGTTGAGAACATCCTTACAATGTCAAACAACCTGCGCGCGCATCGCTGACCACATCGAAGCGCGTATTCTTCGAAATCAGGAACCATGGTATCGTGAGGATTGGACTACGCAAATTCGAAATATAGCGTTATCAGAAGTGAAAGAAGCGATGCGCCTATTCTCTTCTTCTCCCGTCCTCGATTTGTGCACGGGAGCATCCGAAGGATTCTCTTCATCGTTTAGAACCACATTTCCCCAAAAATACCAATAGGAGTCACCATGTATATTTATTTCTCTTTCTTCTTCGCATGTTCCAATGCAACAACCGAAACGATCGTCAAAGAGGAAGCCGTTGCTGAAAAAACATCGGCCGCAACCGAAAAAAAACCCACAATGGATGTCAAAGATATCCAAAACTACGGTGCTCCGTTTACCATCGAAAAATCCATCCCCGCAGCCGATCTACTACAAAACCCCGAGACCTACGTCGGTCAAAAAGTACGGGTAGAGGGGACCGTTAGCGATGTTTGCCAAAAAATGGGATGCTGGATGGTCATCAGTGAAGCCGATAAGCACATGCGCATCACAACCAAGGGTCATAAATTCTTTGTCGCTAAAGACGGAGCGGGCAACCGCTGCCAAATCGAAGGTGAAGTGATTGCAAGAGAACTGGATCCGGATCGGACTGCTCACTTTGAGTCGGAAACATCTGATGGAGCCCCAATGCCTGAAAAACAGGCCAAAGACAACAAGACCTATGAGATCGTTGCCAGTAGCGTCCAGTTCTTGGGTAAAAAATAGCATAATCGAGGAGTCAGCATGGCCAAGATCAAACGGGGCGGAACCAACCCGATCAACGAGGTTGCCGAACTCAATAACTTTGATCAAATGCGATTTTGGATGCGTCGCGGTACTCGATCGAAACGCAAATCTCCCTTTGTTTTTAAGCAGCGATGCAAACATATGGGAGACACACCTCTTCTGATCATTGGGCCAGCCGGCAAAAAGATCAAAGGTTCTTTGGTCCGTGCTGTTCGCATTGGCTCTAAAACCATCAAAGGTTGGCTGTATAGAGAGAATAAAAATCTCATCATCGAAACCAAGGATTTGGAGAGCGAGGCAGACCAAAACAAAGCGCGCAGATACCTTTATGCGGTGTTGGGAAAATACAATGTCCGGATTCCGCTAAAGAGCATTGTTTTTCGCAACCCGACCGAGAATCGAGTCGAAGCCAAGACTCCGAAAGATCGCTGGAAGCGGGCGATGGAAGATGTAAAAGACAGCCCGTTTGATGAAATTCTGAACGAGGAGGATATCGAATCCTTAGATGGTGCTGACTCCGCCCTCGAAGACGAGAAAATCGAGCACGAAGTGGAAGAGCTGCTGGAAAGCGAAGCAAAAGATTTAGAAGATGATTGGTGGAACGAAGAGACGGATTCCGATGTTGATTGGGAACATGTAATTGTAGAGAAACAAAGGCGATACGCGGAAACAAAGGAACAAGCATCGATTTTGGACGCCAGTCTTCAACATAAAAAGCAGCGTATTCAGCAAGCCTCCGAAAATTTGAAACGCAGACGCGCTGAGAGCAACCGTATCGCTTCCATGGATCGCTCTCTTCGTCAGGCCGTGCTGACTGCGCAAAGTTACGATGAAGCATTCTCAACGGTTCAGAAGAGTCATCTCGCTCCGGAGACCCTCTCATCATTCCGAAGGGTAAAAAGTGATGATTTCATTACAAGCGTATTGAGAACCCTCAAAGCGAGAAAGTATGAACGAAAGCAGCACATCAAAAATATACAAGAGAAAATCGCAACACGCGACAGAAGTTTAGATCAGAAGGTTCACAATCAGTTTGTCCGAAACATAAGCTTGGTGGAACAAGAGGCAGAGATTCACGCCGCCCAAAAGAATATACACATTGCCCAAGGCTTCGCCAAGATCGACAGCCTAAGCGAATTGTCAAGTCTCTCAACCTTAGCCCCCATACAAACCTTTCAAGCGGCGCTCCAAAAAAACACACTCCGAAATATTTGGAGCGACATACAAGAAGACTTGAATCGTTTGTATCAGCAAGAAGCGGACGTACGTTTAGAGGTTAGTGACGCAGATGAGATTGACCTCATGGAGGCACGGGCAAAAAATCAAGAGGAAGAGGCCGATGACATAATTTTCGAGCTCCAAGAATTGGAATCAGACTGGGGAATCGAAATCAAGCGCTTGGATAAACTCAGTGATAAGGCGGAAGAGGAGTTAGAGCAATACGAACATCATCCGGAGTTTAAGACGGCAGAGAAGGAGTTGATTCGACTGCAGACGATATTCAAATCGAAAAAGGATGAGTTAGACGTCATTAAGGCAGCATTGCTCGATGCACATTACCAACAAAGACAGAGTGAAAAAAGCGGAGACTTTCTCAATTCATTGGACATCCTAACCCAAACGCTCATTTCGGATCGAAGAAGGCAATCTCCCAGCGCACCGATGCATCACACCGACCCCATGGACGATCTGAGATTTATCAACCCGAGGATTCACAGTAAACTAGAAGAAATCGTCGAGAAGGTGCCCGCTCTTCGACTAATGATTTGTTACATGATTTATCGTATACAAGATATTGAACAGGCCATTGTCGAATTTGAAGAAACGGGTGCCACCTTTCGAATCGCTGACACAACCGATAGAGATGGCCCGTTAGCCGACTTATGGAACGCGATTCCAAACACCTGTGATCCCAAAGCCTTTATTTCCCAATATAAACAGTGGGAGAGTATAGAAAATCGTTATTGGTACATCCTCAAAAACCCGCTGGAAACCAAAATTAGATAAGGGAGGTAACACCTCCCTGTACCGATATCTTTTCAGCAGAAGCAAAACAGAATCTACTGAGCCCACTAAGATGGGTGTGACAACTCAAAACCAAAGTTGGTCAGCAGCTCACCGATATTGCCTTCAATGATGGAGGCTTGCTCGTTGGAAAGAGTACCAAGCGCTTGTATGCTGTCTAGATTTGCCAACTCGTCGATCACTTCCTCCTCCCAGGTTTGCCCCAAGAATGCCAGGAGACGAGCCATTTCTTCTTTTGGATACTTCTTGAGAAGCGGAATGGTCATTTCAATATAGTTCTGATCGAGGCTCTCGCATTGGGAACGAACCAATTCGATGCTCTGTGACCACTCTAACAAGTATTTCTTTATCTCTTCGGGATCTGTAATATTTTTTTCCAATACAGCTTCTCGGGGATCGTCTATGACGTGAATAAACTTGGCGCGGCCATATACCTTCGAAAGAGTATCGAAGTAGTCTTTATTTTGAGAAGAAATCGAGCAAAAGTGATGCCCCTTTTCCGTAACAGAATCCATTAGATGAGAAAGACACATTCCGATTCCTTCCAAAAGAACATCTTCGCTGATCGTCGTGTCCTCAGCCCATATGGTTTCATCTTCTAACCAAGAGAACGAATCATCAAAGAAATCATCTTGAAAGTCCTCTTCTACAACCTGTGACCATAAACTATCGATCAGGCCATGATGGTAATTAAAATTCTCTGAGCATGTAATGTTCGG
>JAYYRF010000571.1:0-6358 GCA_036127535.1 Myxococcota bacterium
CAGTTTGGTGCGGGATGTCAATGGCGATAGTTATGCAGACCTCCTGATTAGCACCCCCAACAACGATGACGTCGGAAACGATGCCGGTAAGATATATCTTTTTTCAGGAGCGGCCTTGACCGACGGCACCTATTCCGTCGATACCGCCCCACTGCAAATCTTGGGAGAATTGGCCGGAGATCTCGCCGGCAGTTCAATTTCAAGCGCTGGTGACATCGATGGCGACGAGCGCTTCGACATCTTAATCGGTGCCCCCTTCAATGATGATGCCGGCAACGCAGCGGGAAAAGCCTATCTCTTTCGCGGATCGTCTTTGGGCGTCGGCACGATTTCTGTACAATCGGCCGATATCACATTCACCGGAGAGAATCTAATCGACTTGGCCGGCTCGCATGTCGCAACCGCCGGTGACATCGATGACGATGGGTACGATGATATACTGATCGGTGCCGAATATTCCGATACGGGAGGGAATCGTTCCGGACAAGTCTATCTATTTTTGGGATCAGGCTTGAGCGCAACAACCTACAACCTCTCTGAAGCAGACACCTCATTTTATGGGGAAAATGCAGAGGATCAAATGGCCGATGCACAAACGGCCGGAGATGTAGATGGAGACGGACTGGACGATATCATCATCGGTTCCATGTATAACGATGACGGCGGTTCCGATGCGGGGAAAGCATACCTCGTCTACGGTTCTTCGATTACCCAAACGAGCCTACCCATCTCCCTTTCCGATCTCGCTTTCGTCGGCGAAAGCCAAGAGGACTATGCGGCGTCCGCCATCAAGGGATGCGGCGATGTCAATGGAGATGGCTTGGAAGATTTACTCATTGGAGCATATGGACATGATGCGAATGGAGAGGATAGCGGCAAGACATATCTAATTACCAACTCGTCTATGCTCACCAGCGCCATATCTCTCAGCAACGCAACCACCTACTTTTATGGAGAGTCGAGCCAAGATCGTTCCGGTTTTTCTCTGGACTCCGTCGGTGACTTGGACAACGATGGATACCGTGAGGTCATCATCGGCGCCCCCAACAACAGTGAGGTACAAAGCAATGCTGGTAAAGTATATGTGTACTACAGCAGTTCGATCGGTACGGGTGCTCACCCACTTGCCGACGCAGATTTGAGCTACACCGGTATTTCGAGCAATAACTATCTCGGCTCCGCGATCACCGCTCCCGGAGATTTAAACAACGATGGTATCAAAGACCTCGTCCTCGGCGCACCCGGTCACAACGCCAACGGCGCCAATACAGGACGCGTACATATATTTCTCAACCCTTTTGAGTAGCCGCCATCACAACGCGGCCATGGTTTCAATGGCTTTAGCGGTATGGGAAACCGAGTTCAACAAGTATCTATGACGGAGTTTTAGGCGCCAATTTCTCTCTACCCATAGCTGTGGAAACATATATTCATACATGACGGTACCATCTCCGGGAAACATCTCTCGAGAGGTAAAATTCCATCCGCCTTTGCGCGTGGGATCGCGCGCAACCGAAAAGATCGTTTTGAATTGGGTAGCCGTGATTAAACCAAAGGGAGGCCAGGTCGATGGATCGGATGGTGGGGCATCGACGCGGTCTCGAAACTGGCGCGCCTCGGGAAGAGCGCGTGTAAGGTGTTCTCGGTAAAGATGACGCTCTTTTTCATCAAGGGACAAGGAAAACATGCCAAGTCGCTGTTGTTCCCAATCTTCGATGCTGTACCAGTTATGCTGTATTTCGGTGCCATCCGCCATATGTAAACGAGACGCGGTCGCCGGGAAAAAAGAATACACGGAAGTCATATACCCGAGGGTTTTCACGTCTAAAATCGTGCGATTGAGTCCCAACGGAGAGCCGAGATGAATGGACTCGAGCAAACCAAGACCGGCGCCAAAGGGTGTCCCTGCAGCGATTACACTTTGAGCCAGCGTGGGATCGTCGTGCAAAGCGGCATATATCAACATACCTCCCATACTGTGAGCGATCACCTGCGGTGACACACCGTGTTTTTGTTTCAAAGAGCGGAGAAATTCTTGCAGGATTCTCATCGTTTCCATATTCGATCGACGCCAATCATAGGCAAAAACATAAAACGGTCGTTTTTGAGACGTACCCCAGTCCAAAATGGGTCGATAAATCGTTGCCCATAGAATAGAACGCAAGGCACCATCGGCCCGATACGAATCTCGATTTTGACCATCCGCCGTCCACACACCTGGTAATTGCAAAGATGGAGAGGCCCAACGCAATGCGTGCCGCGCCTCTGCCCAAACGCAGGTTCCTTGTTCGTCCATAAGACGCGATCCCTTAAAACCCGGTATTAAAACCAACGGAAGAGAAGAGACACCCACGTCAAAGGCCTAATCGCAAACGCTATCGGAGAACTGTACTTGGTTATCCGTTTCAGAGCATTCGGTCAGAACACCGTTTCCAAAACCATCGTCGTCGAGAGAAACCCGAATGGCAGTACTGCCCTGTAAGGCATTCGCAGACAATGCGACTTCGATACCGTCACTCGTCCATCCCGCCGCAATGCTTTGAGAAAACTCGATCTTTTCAATCAATCGATCCCCGTTGGCGTCTACGGCGTAAATCGATATCAATACCGTCTCGACAAAGTCATTGGGGGCGGAATTGTGAATCTGGAAGGTCAACCAAACCGTTCCGGCATCGCAATCTTCTTCGCACACATCGACGATGATCGGTTCAAGATTGTGCTGAAGGGATGACTCATCAACAGCGATGGCACTGTGCCAAGTATTGTGGGAATGGAAATTGGGTTCAGCAACGGCCGGCACCGATAAATCGTCGTTAATATTCCCAATGTGGTAGGCGTGCTGATTCCAAAGCGGACGCGCGGGTCGCCAAGAAGCATCCTGATCGCCATATACGGAGAACGCGTGACCGAACCCGTTGTGACAAACCAATATTTCCGCATTGTTGTCCATATCGACATCCGCAATCACCGGATAATCGAACATCGTTGGCGAAGCGTGGTCGGAGGAGTAAAACTTCACCGCTCCGGTCGCACCGTCGTAGGCCACCATCTCTTGCTCATCGATATAGACGACTTCTAAAAACCCGTCCCCTTCGAAATCGAATATACTCGCACCGGTCGCACCGGACTCGTCTACAACAGGGGCACTCCAAAGGGTACTCCCATCGTGATTGAGACATCGGAGCTCGTTCCCGCCAGCGGTGATGATTTCCACTTGACCATCCCCGTCCAAATCCGCGATGGCGGGCGGCGAGAGAATATTGGCGCTGGGAAGAGCCGTCGGCCCCCAAAGAATGGTTCCATCGGTGTCCACCGCGCGAATCGTATTGTACGACGTTGCGATCACCTCTCCTTCGGGGTCTGCGTCGAGATTGGCAATTGCAATCATCGCATCGCTTTGGCTGGAATCATGCCAAACGGCCGTACCGTTGATGTCGTACCGGGCATCACCGACGATGAGTTCAGACTGACCATCTAAGTCTAAATCCGCAACAGCCGAGACCGCGGATTCCGACACAAAGGCATCAGCACCGTACGAGCCCCGACCGTGCGCCCCGACACCACTCGTCGTTCCGTCGTTGTTGAGGATTACGCGTCCTGCAATAATTTCCGGTGTTCCATCTGCGTTCATGTCAGCGATGTGTGGGGCAGTCGCGTAGTCAAAATCGAGTCCGGTGAAGTGTTCCGATTCCCATAAAACACTTCCTTGGGCATTCCAAGCGACCACCGTATAGTCCCCCACATCAAAAAGACTGGCGCTATATTCTCGAACCCCAACGATCTCCGGTGCACTGTCGTTGTTGATATCGGCGACGGCCACCGGAGAACCATATCCGAGGTTGGCATAGGGATCACTCCATAGAAGCCCGGAGCCATCTCCTTTGAGGACCGTCAGCGTTCCCGTCTCCATGATGCCGAGTCCACCGACCAAATTGAGCAAAATTTCCGGATTTCCGTCTCCGGTAATGTCCGCAACGATGGGCAAGGCAAGACACCCCAAGCCCGTTCCATACGACCATTCCACGACGGGAACGAATCCACCCTCCGGTTCCGTGACACAAGAATCGGACAGTCCCACTTCCTCGCCAGAGGCACCGGGCAGAACACACTCTTCCGGCTCTTCCAGAACGCTGCCGGAACTTCCCGTACCTTGTTCGCTCTCCCCCTCCCCTGACTTGTCTTCAATGATATTGATTTTGGTTTCCGTACACGCAAAGAGGATATACGTTAGAAGGTTTAACATTCAGTCTCCCACTGTATGAAAGCAAATGGCACGCTTTCGGCTATAGGAAAGCTATCATACTCCGAGCGGTTGTGCTGAAAATTTCACAGACCGAGAAACGGTCGAACGACCGAAGAATCCGTCGAGCACCTCAGGGATAAAGCGAATTTTCCGGAAGATTGAGATGATCTATAAACCAACGAAGAGCATAGGTATAATAGAGAACCACCCGCCGATCCGTTCCGTTATGAGGATTGGCGCGGTGTTGAAGGCGGTAGTCAAAAAGGAGCACGCTTCCCGCCGGACAAACCAAGGAGAAGGGCAACTCTTCTAACTCTGTCCCCGTTACGCTCATCGACCACACAACCCGCTTGCGCGGCCCAACGCGAAGATGCGTCCCCAATCGGAGTTCGGTACCACCATTTTCAATGGTTTGATCGACAAGGGGAATAAAAACATTGATGCAATGCGGCGGTAAAACCGGAGAACCCGGAGAATTAAACAAGGGAGGACCATCGTTATGCCATGGGTGTGGAGCAGCTCCGGGAAGCGTCATCAATACCCCCGCACTCATCATGCGGGAATCCAGCAGAAGTCGATGAATCAGATTTCCCCACGGTGCGGTATCCAAATGAATGAGCTCTCGAAAGACTGGTGCATCCTTTTCGATCCAAAGATCATATCGGCCTTTCATCCGCTGAACGATTTCTCGATACCCCTCATCCAAGCCCAAACCGATATCTCCCGCAAGGGATCTTCTCTCTTCGAAGAGCTCATGAGATGCTGCCAGCGCAGCGTCTACCTGTTCGGGAAGTAGCATGTTCTCCAAAAGACAAGCCCCATATTTTCGGAATACACGGGCTGCGTGTGCAGCTGTCTCGTCGTCGAGAGACTGACCGGGTTTGCGATGCTGAAGCGGTATACAAATAGGAGATGTCATGGCTACTTCCGTGGACGCGTTTCCATACAGTATAGCCACTTGTACGCATCGAATCCAATCGAGGCCCATCCCAAACCCTGCATGCTGTCGAGGAGAATGGTCTCTTCTACACCGATGTACGCTTTGTCAATGTCGAGAATGCTCACGTCGCTGCTCTCTTGGACGCGCACAACACACAACCCTGATTCGGAGAAGGAAATTCGCATAACCCGAACCTGAAAATTAGGTAGACCGGGTAAAATTGCATATAATGAAGGGTAGTGTAAGCAAAATGGATTGAGAAAATGCGAATTTTAGTGAGTCTTTTCTTCCTCTTGGGATGCAGAGGTGACGGCGGTAAATTGACCATTGAGACTGAAAATGGAGACATCGTCGATTCGGATAACGATGGCTTGTCCGACAGCGAAGAAATTGCATACGGAACGGATCCAAACGATCCGGATTCCGATGGTGACGGCATTATCGACGGCTATGACGAAGACAGCAACGGCGGTGAAAGCAGCGAAGGCAATGGTCCACCAAACGGGGGTGATTCCGAAGAGGGAGACGGCCCGGGGGGCGGCCCCGGAAACGGACCGGGAGATTGGGATGATGAAAATGAAGAATGGGGCAACGTCAAATCCGACGACGACTACCTCGAAGGAAACTGCTGCTATGAATTACGCATGCGAGACGAATATTCCGACGGGTGGAACGGAGCTTATCTAACCGTAAAGGTCGGGGAAGCCGAACTCATTTACGCGATGGAGTTCGGGGATAACCGGCGGCGGGTAGACATCTGCGCAGACGAGGGTTTGGACATTGACTTTGTCTACACAACGGGAAACTACGATCAGGAAAACCGCTACGCCATTGTAGACCCATTCGGTGACACCGTCGTAGAAGAGGGACCGAATCCGGATGAGGGACTCATCTACAGTGCGCAAGGCATCTGTCTGGATGAAAGCGAGGACGATGAACCATCTTCTGAAGAAGAAAGCGAAGACGATACCGAAGATGAGGATGAAGATGAGGATGAAAACGTAGACGATGGGCTATGGGATTGGGGAGAACCCGAGAGTTCCGACACCTTTGATACAACCTACGACGTGATCTTGTATGTCGCCAATTCATCTACGGGATATGTGATATGCGAAGAAGAGGTAAGCATCACCATTCAAAATGAAACCATCAGCGACAGCATCTCTTGCACTACG
>JAYYRF010000572.1:0-3975 GCA_036127535.1 Myxococcota bacterium
GCAGTACTCGATGGCTCCGGGATAGGCCAAAGATTCGATATCGTTACAGTCTCCGGTGATCGTGACATAGTCTTCCGGAAGGGTGCATGCGTAGACGATAAGGTCGAGACTCCCGTATCCGTCTTCATCTTGATCGGCGTAGTAGGTATTTTGAACCCCCTCGTCGATGTCGCCGTTGCAGTTGTTGTCGATTTCGTCGCAGAGTTCGGCTGCAACGGGGTTGATCGCGGGGTTGGTATCGTCGCAGTCCCCGGTGATCGTGGCGAGTCCGTCGTCGAGGGAGCAGGCCGATATCGGGTTGGTTTCATCCCCGAATCCATCGTTGTCCTCGTCTAGGTAGTAGGTGGCTCCGAGTCCGTCGTCGATCTCTCCGTTGCAGTCATTGTCGATGCCGTCACAAGTTTCCGTTGCGCCCGGGTAGCTGAAGGATTCGGTATCGTCACAGTCCGATCCGTTGGAGACAAATCCGTCGGGCGTCGAGCAGGAAAAGGTAGAGATATCGGGGTTGCCGAATCCGTCGTTGTCGGAGTCGGCGAAGAATTCGTCTTGTACGCCTTCATCGATGTCCCCATCGCAATTGTTGTCCAAACTGTCGCAGATTTCCTCTGCGGAAGGGTTGATCGCAGAGTTGTTGTCGTCGCAGTCTTCGGTGTCGTCGTAACCATCGCCGTCGGCGTCGAGGACAATATTTCCACTTTCTGGTTCGGGGGTCGTTTTGGTTGTGCTACATGCAATAGAAAGGAGGAAGGGATAGATTCTGAACATGGTGATTTCCCGTTATAGATTATTATGATACCTTTATTATACTACCATGAGTTTACCAAGCCGATCCAAGCCTGTGCCGTGGGTCGAGAGCGAATTGTTCTGTTTAAAACGTCGAAGGGGATTTCCGGCATGCTGGACATTTGTCCGCACTTGGGCATACCGCTTTCAGGTGGATGGCTCGAAGACGATTGTATTGTATGTCCTTGGCACCAGTGGACCTTTGATATGGATGGAAATTGCGTGAACCCACCGCATATTAAGCGAAAGAAGGCGGCGCCGATCCAAACGCAAGTCGATAAGGGAATCGTTTGGTATCAAAAAGGTCGTCGGTCGTATACACTGCATTTTTCCCAGCGCTTGCCGATGGGGGTGGAAGAGGTGCAAGAGGTTCTGTCCCAATCGGGGCAAACCAAAGATGAGATTCGCTGGTCGGTAATTGGATTGGGGGCGGATGATACGAGACTCTGGCTTTCCATGGACGAATTGGATAGGGAAGCATTGGCATTTCTCGAATCGTTGGCGGCTTCGGAAAAAAAATAAATTAATTTTTCTAGATTTATTTTGGGCGCGCGTTTCTTGACTTCAAAGATTCTACAGAGGATTGTGAATGCAAGACTGGAGCGACTTACAGCTACTGACAGCGTATGGAAAAGGCAGCCAAAGTGCCTTTGCGGTTTTGATGAATCGGCACAGTACGTCGGTGAAGGCCTATGCGCTGCGAATGCTGCGCAATGTTGAACACGCCGAAGAGATCTGTTCAGAGACCTTTTTGCGGATTGCGATGAAAAAGGGTTCATGGGACGATAGGGGATACTCCTTTCGCAGCTATCTCTTTCGCATTACGCACAATTTGGCGATTGATCTCATGCGTCGATATCAGACGGCCAAGCGCTCCGCAGAAGGCGTGTTGGAGCTGACCTTGGAGCAGCAGATTCGACCGGATCCAGAAGCGCAGGCCATTTTGGGCGAGCGGGCGACCGCGCTGGAGCGGGCACTTGCGCGTTTAAAGGAAGAAGAGCGAGAGGTGGTTTTGCTGCGGTGCATCCACGGGCTCTCTTCAAAGGAAACCGCGAAAATTTTAGATATGAATTTCAGCCAAATCGATGCAAAACTGTCCTATGCGCGAAAAAAGCTCAAGGGACATTTGGAAGACGTACAAAAGGCCGACCGGAATCGATCGGGAGGTGTCCGATGAGTGAGTGGTGGGAAGACGACAACGAGTTGGACAAGGCGCTCGGTCAATTGGGAACGCCACCGGCGGCCAAGCCCAACGTGACACCGGAAATGATTTTATCCAAAGCGGCGGCATTGACGCCGGTAGCGGCAACCACCGGATTGGCCGGCTGGAAGCTCGGCGCGGTGATCGGAGCCGCCACGGCGATTGGTTTTGGTGGCGGGATCGTGGTGGATTCTTCCATTTTGCAAACAGAAGCCCCCAAAGAGCCCGTGGTTCAAGAAGAGATCACACCCCTGCCGGAGGTTGTCGAAGAACCGGAGCCGATCGTACCCGTGATGGACATTCCGGAGCCGCCCAAAGTCGAGCCGATGGCGCCGGTGGTGGAGGAGCAACCCAAAGTCTCCAAACCGGTGGCAAAGAGACAAGCGCCGCGAAAGGAAAGTCGGCAAGAGCCGCCGCTCTCCCAACCCGAACCGATAGAGGTGCTTGCCGCCAAGCCAAAAGACAACGATGTGGAGCCGCCCAAGCCTGAGATCGAGCCACCGGCCGCGCCACAAACCTTGGTGGTGGTCGACGAAGAGGAAGAGCCCGAGTCGACCTCGCCCGAACCGGTGAAGCCCGAGCCGGTCGTGCCCGAAGCGCCGGAAGTCTTGGTGGAGGCGCCGAAGAAAAAGGCCAAGAAGAAAAGCGTACAAAAGAAAAAGATGGGGACCGGAGAGAAATGGAAGGGGATTGCTTTGGAGACGTCTTTTGGCATCCAAGCGCCGCTAGAGGACTCGATTCCGGTGGTTCCTACACTTTCCTTTGGCGTTTCCCAAACCGGAGACGGGGTTTGGCACCACCGGGTGGCGGCCCGAGGAGAGGCTACTCTTTACATTAAGGAGCATACCCATTTTGTACCGAGTCTGACCGGAGAGGTGGGGATTGGTCACCGCGGCGCCGTTTTGCGTCCTTCGCTGAGTCTAACCGCCGGGGTGCGTCCCAACGCCCGCAAGATGATTTTGAAACGCAAGCTTGAAGACCCCGATTTCGACGACGAACTGGACGGGGACGACAAGGAGCGCATGGAGCGCATGCCGCATCATGCGATTGTCTTCGGCCCGCAGTTGCGCCTGGATTTGGGAGATAAATTCTGGATGGCGGGACAGTACCGCATGGACCTACTGAAGAAGGATGCGGACTGGTTTGGACTGCAAATCGGGATGGACTTTCCGATTTAGCCTTGGGGTAACGCGAGGCGGTTTTGGAAGCTTGATGTCGTCGACGAGTGGTTGGATGAGTATCATCCAGGGCGACTGGAGAGGATTAAAGCCGACCGGTAGAGGGAAGCTACTCGATGATGACAAGCCGAAATGAATCGCAATTTTGATTAGTTAAACAACCCGAAGCATCCCGTTGTCCATTTTTTATATAGTACGCTGAGTGGACTTCTGTTCCGTTTAGATGATTATCATAACAGTCACTCACCCAATACGGATCATCCCAATTTGGAGTACAGTCTACAATTCTCTTTGTCAAAATCACATCATCAATGGGTGTGATATCGCCATCGCCATCATCCACAATATCATCATCGGCATATACATCTTTTCCACCATCGGTTGCCCCACAGGCCATTGCGATAAACGCACCGATAAAACCACTCACGATACACATAAAGGTCATTTGTCTTGCTCTCATCTTTTGCTCCTTGTTTTTAGATGAACAAAGAAGCATAACCCCTACATAAAGATGGCTTCAAGCCACTCATAGAAACCCCATAGCTCAGAACATAGGGCGGGCAACTGTGTGATGAACCATAGAATTGCGGCAAAGCGGATGGCCGCCTTCATCCTATCCAAGTCAGGCACACGTATGTAATCACGAATTTCCTTGTATTGGAAATCCTTCTTGAAATCCCTCTTCAAAATAATAAGAGAACCCGATCCATGTGCAACAATTTTGGCGATGTAATATTGATGTTTGAAGTACCTATCCAATAAGTCAATACCTTTATATGAATATAATGGTTCATGCTTCCTTTCATCCTCATT
>JAYYRF010000573.1:0-13065 GCA_036127535.1 Myxococcota bacterium
CGCAAGCGTGTTTGCCTCCTGCTTTACATCGAGGCTTAGGTGCAGCGCCGTATCGATAAGGCGCGGCTCGCCGTGTAAGGGCCCTCGGAAGATGTGTTGTCGTATGTCCTCAGGTTCGCGGGGAAATCCAAAGGTGATCGATTGATTGTACGGGGTCGATATATCTACGGAGTTATTTTTTTCCGTATCTGCTGGCATATGACACCATTGGCACTGCGTAGCGTCTTGGTTGTACGGTCCCTCTTTCCACTCGGTGTAGGTGCTGTGAATGGGTAATCCTTCGGGCCACTTTTCTGCATCGAGGGTCTCGTCCGGCAGTAGCGCTTCTTGTTTTTGCTCGTGGCATCCAGCGCAAAAGACCGATTCATTAAACTTGAGCTGCGGTGATCCACCCATGGCTACATTGGGCACGTCGGCAAGAGGTCCGTAGTATACCGGATCCCACTCAAAGGTGTTGCGTCCAGGCTCTCCGGGACGATGCACTACGAGGCGCTTTCCATAGCCGGGTGGCTGAGAGAGGTCGACATCTTTGACCTTGTGACAAGTGTCGCAGTGTACTCCCAGTTCATAGGCCAATCCAACGGCATCGTGCAAATTGCGATCTCCGAGTTCACCGTTGATTCCAGAAGCGTGGCAGTCTGCGCAAGCACCAAACGCCGTTGGTGCCTGTTCCTCTCCGATGTCCGGGTCGTCACATGCGGGCGCATCTTCCTGCCCGCACTCTGGATTGAGATCGGGAAGAACACCGCCGCCGAGATAGCACTTTTCGATCGCGTTATCCTCGGTACCGGGCTCGAGTCCCATCGCCCATCGCCCACCCGCTTCAACACAGTCCGATTCATTGTTGTAGATGCGTGTAATTCCCGCGTACAAGTCGTGTAAAAGCGGATTGCTCGCAGCTCCTGCATGTTTGGAGTCCAAAAAATCTGCCACGAAGTCTGTATGGCAGTGACTGCAATTCTGTTCCATTTCGTTGAAACCATCGCCTGGATCTTCGAAGGTATACTCCGGATTGTCCGGCGCCTTGACCTCCCGCATTTTGATGGTGATCGGTGTGTCGGGTTTGAAAAATTCAAAGCCTTGTGCCCGATAGCCCGCTTTGCTGGCGACAATCGCTGGCTCGCCCAATCCGATGTCGGTGTACCAAAGAGAGAAGTATCCCTGCTCGTCAGTCAGAACCATGGTCTCATCTCGTCCTCCGACGAGTACCATTGCTTCTGAGACGGGACTCCCGTTATCGTCTATCACGGTTCCCGTTACCTCAAAGGCACTGGGCGGTGCGGTGTCTTGTGGCTCGAACGGTACCGCACTGTCCTCTGTCGTATCGGATTGACAGGAAATCAACAGTGTCCAAAGGCAGCAGAGAATCACGGCAGCGACTCGATCCATTCGGATAGAATGGCCGCTCCATTTTCGTCGATGATTTTGGATGCAACCGGTGGCATCTGCGCGCGGTTTCCGCGCTGTAGCATGCGATAGAGCAGCGCGCTGCGCGCGGGATCGCCCGGTATAATTCGTCCATCAACGTGCTGATCTTTAAAAATTTGGGTGTCCGTGTCCACCGCGGTTTGCCAAGCACCGCTTTCCTCGGGGGAGGAAAGACCCACATCGAGCCAAAGATTCAAATCGAATTGCGGCAGCCCGTCTTTTGATGGGTTGTGGCAGCTTCCACAGTTCGCGTGTAAATAGCCCAAAGCCGCCTTTGTTGTTTCGTCTCCGGGAATCTCAAAGGAGGATGCTGGTGGATGGGATAGGCGATCTTCTTCGATCAACTGGTCGAGCGTCCAGCCTTCATCGCTGTGGCTGAGTTGCATCGCGGAAAATCCCAGCCCGCGGGAAGGACGTCCCCCTCCTTGTGAATAGGTTCCGTGGCATTGCAGGCATTGGGATTTGCTCGGGATGTCGTGGTTCGTGCCCTTTGCGTTGGCTACACCCTCTTCTCCTACTCGTTCTGCTTCCGTTTCGTCTTCGTTCCACATGTAACTCGCTTGGGCGAAATCCCGCGGCCCCTCTCCAATTCTTTCGATCAGACGGGTTTCGATGCGCCGACCGTTGACGGAAAACTCTTTGAAAAAACGCGTTCCCACGGGGAATTGCCAGTCGTTTATGTTTGATGTATCGATTTTTTCGCATTCCGGAACGTAGACCCAGCGCTGTTTGTCCGCGTCGTCGGACCACAGTTCGTACTGCGGTTTAAAGGCGCGAACCGCCGGATGGATCTCTTTGTTGACAATGTCTTCGTACAAGCCGGTTTCGGACAGAAGAAGGGGGATGGCATCCTCTCGTTTGGGCACGTCGACGCCGTACTCCGTAATCGCTTCGTATGCGAGTGTATGCGGTGAAAAGGTGTTTTCGCACTCCGCATTTTCTATGAGAGTCTCGGTATACCCACTCTCTTCGGGAGACCTTTCCTGGCAACCGAGCCAAAAAGCAACCAGAGGAAACATCATTTGTATTATAGTCCTGCGTGTGTTTTTATATCTTCCATTGCTTGTCTGTACACATTATGGCCTTGATAGCAGCTAATGATCTCCATTTCGGGGCTGAGCGCACAGACTTCAGGATTTTGTTGGATCAGCGGTGTTGCCCCCGCGATTAAACCATTTCCGTCGGCAAAAACGGGAAATGTTGGTTGACCGATGGTCTCATAGTACGATGCGCAGTCTTCGGCGACGGCGGGATTTCCGCTGCGTCCTTCGAATAGGCTAAAGAGAAAGCCAAAATCCAATCCGGTCTCTGCGATAAATGCGTCTTGTGCTTCTTGAAGGCCACCGGCCTCTATTGTGCAGCCACCTCACCACGCGGCCGTCAGATACAGAATGTGGTAGGAACCGTGAAAATCCCAAATATCTACCATATCGCCGCATTGGTCGACGAGCTGGATGTTTTCGATAACATCTCCTACTTCACTGCCGGTTGAGACGAGATCTCCGGGATCGTTGTGTTCCCATCCGCATTGGTAGCATTGTTCGTCTGCATTGAGTGGATCACTAACACAATCGATCTCTTCCCGGTCGCTTAGGCCATCTCCATCGGAGTCTGCGCTTTCCGGATCGGTGCCCAGTGTCTCTTCATCACAATCATTTACACCATCAGAGTCGGCATCAGACTCTGTGGAACAGTCTCCTTTCGTTTGACAGGCGCTGATGCTCCAAACGAGAGAGAATAACAATAGTCCTTTCCTAAGCATAAGTTCTCCAAAGAAAGTTTAAAACGCTACAAGCAATCTACACTTTAACACCATTTATCCCATTGGATGTGAATGTCCGTTGATTTTATATTCCCTTTACCGGTGGAGCGTTTATTCGTACCCGTTTTCAGAAAAGGATAGTACCAAAATCCAGGGTGCAAATTGCAAACGCATATACGCGTAGGTTGTACTTCCATCCTCACTTTTGATCACGCCGTTAAGGGCTTGTCTCTCGAGCTCATCTCGGAGGCGCTGAATTTTGAGAATCTCCCGCTTTTTCTCTACATTCCCGTCCATCGCTTCTTCTGAGGACATTTGAATACCGCGGTCCGAAGAGCGCAACATGATTTCCAAAGAGTCGTTGAGGAGAAAACTTTTTTGTGCATCAATGATGTCGATCACGCTGTCTAAAGAGAGGTCTATGCCGGCTACTCCGATGAATTCTCCCGATATTGATTCGACCCGCTGGGTACATGGAAGAAGATAGCCGGTGCCCGATGCATCGGGGTAGGGGTTGCCGCAATTCGGAATTACATGCTCTTTTCCTGAGCCATACCAAGGTCGTTTTCGAGGATCGTATCCCTCCGGGTAGAAAGAGAGACCGGGATACGATATCAAAACACCGTCTGCGGTTCCCATATAGGCCCATTGAATCTCAGACGGGTTGTCCGTGGACATGTAACGCTCTTTGGATGGTAGACTTTTTTGTGCGTAGCCCAAAGCGGATATGAGATCGGGACGGATGCTTCCTCCCAGTTCGAAGCTGTCCGCCGACAACGCTCGATCTACACCGAGTGCCCCCAAACAGACCGGCTCGGACAGCGAAATATACACACCGTGCTTCGGATGTAGGAAGCTGCCTTCCAAATCCTTGATGCTTTCTGTGTCAACGCAAGGGGGTTCTTCGGAGGGGCGCTTGTACTTTAAGCTGGCAGCGCGCGTGAGTCCGTGAAGATGCAATTGGGTTCGAATTAAGAGGGAGTCGATACTTTTTGCGCGTTTGGACACCGTTTCGATTAAACGGGCGGTTCTCTCTTCTCGTTCTTGCAGTTGGGTTTGATGCTCCAATGTACTCTGCAGAGAATTGATGATGAGAACCAGCGAAATGAGAATCGATCCCATAAACAAGGAAATGCTGGCGGCGGGGTGTTGAGACAGCGTGCGCAAAATCCGCATTCCAAGTCCTTCTGGATAAACCGACACTGGCTCTCCATGGATGAAACGACGAAGATCTTGCATGAGGTCTTCGATAGATGGATAGCGATTCGCTGCTTCTATTTGGGTTGTTTTTTGGACGATGGCTCGAAGGGGTGGTGGGAAGAACGAAGGAAAAGGGGCGATGTCACCCTTCATTGCTTTTCGGATGAAATCTCGCACGTTTTTTGCTTCTCGTGCCGGTGTGAGGGTGACGAGTTCAAAGAGAATCAGTCCCAGCGCAAATTGATCCGTAGCCGCTGTAATCGCGTGTATCTTACCCTGTGCCTGTTCAGGAGGCATATATTTGGGGGTGCCGAGCAAAGAACCTGCGACCGTCTTCAAAGAGAAGTCCTGTATCGGTACGGTTTTGCTGCTGTCGAGAGGCTCTCTCATAATTCGTGCCGTACCCCAGTCCATGACGATGACCTCGTCAAAATCCCCGACCATGATGTTGCTCGGTTTGAGATCCCGATGGACGACACCGTGTTCGTGCGCGTACGATACCGCGGAGCAAACTTGGAGGAGTTTTTCGAGTCGTTCTTTGATCGTATACCCGTCTGCTTCTGGTTTGGCTCGGCATTCTTTGATGTATTGCGTGAGGGTTTGCCCCTCCAGTTTCTTCATGATGAGGCTGGGCTGATGATTTTGATCGAACTCGATACCGTATACCGGTACTATCGAAGGGTGTGCGAGTTGAGCGGTCACCTGCGCTTCGCGAACGAATCGTTTCCAGTGAACCGAGTCGGGATCGTTTTCTTTTTGCAAGGTTTTAATCGCTACTTGTCGGTGTAAGATTTCCTCCGTGGCTGCATGAACCTTTCCCATTCCTCCTTCCCCGATGAGCTCTTGGACGACGCGCCTACTGGGAATCACCCAAGGTTGGATTCTTTCCGCGGAGATCGTGGGGGCATGTACAGAATTCTGTCCGCGGGGAGGAACCGTCATCGAATTGTGATTCTCGGTCGTCTCAGCAGGAGCATCGGCTTCGGTATTCTCCGAAGATGTTGTCGGTCTTTCTGACATACGGTGTTAAACCATGCGCGAATTTTGATTCTAAAATACCATACAACATCGGTAGGGGACAGGATTCTTTTGGACAGAGCACAGGAAGCAAAGCAATTGGATGATCATCGTAGCCAAGCAGGATTCGACATGAGAGGGGATCCAAATTGCTCTCCGTTGTCGCCACAGTCTCGGCATTGTACATTCAAAATTGGAACATCTACGGTTTCAAAAAGAAATATTGTAGCCTTGCTCAAAGCACCTCCTTCCCCTCCATTGACGGCGCATCCGTCCTGTAGAACACTGATTTCAGGATGTCCTGTACTGGGGAAGGAGACTGCACGTGCAGTCTCGGTGCCGTCAAAGTAGCGAAAACCAAACGCGTACGCGTAATTTCTACCGTCGTTGTAGTAGCTGTGAATCACATGTTCGCACAGCCCGACGTATTCTTGCCATCCTTCGGTTGAAATCGATCGGATTGCTTCGATTTGCGCGTTTGTGAGGTCGAAAGAGAAGTCGGATGACAAAAACCGCCACCCGTCTCCACCGCTGTAGTGCTGCTGAAAGGTAAGATCATTGCTGTACGCGATTTCTGTCCATCCACCACCATCGGTGGTCATATCACAGTATACGTCGAAGGGATCCAAACCATTGCCATATCCATCTGGATCGATGGTGTAGGTTCCGTCACCAACAGAGTACCCGTTGTTGATCACATCGAGACAACTCTCACCCAGCGCGCATCCGCCACCACTTTCCGGTAAAATGCTGGGGTCGTCGTCGTCGCAGTCCATACCCGAATCGTAGCCAGAAGGCGGATTGATATCGCCATATCCATCTTCGTCATTGTCGAGCATGCATTCGCCATTTTGTGCTTCGGCAACGGCACCGGGGAAAATCGTGTCATCGGCATCGTTGCAGTCACTCCCGCCGCAGGTGAGATCGGGAAAACCGTCGAGATCCAAGTCGTTATCCATGATGCCATCGCAGTTGAAGTCTTGGCCCGTACAGTCCAATGCGGCACCTGGATTAATATTGACATCTCCTTCGTCGCAGTCTCCGCCGTCCGCAACATAATTGGTCGGGGCAAGACAAGCTTGGATGCTAAAGGAGTCTGCGCCGTATCCGTCACCGTCCAAGTCTGCATAAAAGGTCTCACCGCTGCTGGTGTCCAGGGAGGAGTCATCGTCGTCGACATCACCGTCGCAATCGTCGTCGACGCCGTTGCAAATTTCTCTGGCGTCCGGGTTGATGGTGTCCGCAGTATCGTCGCAGTCCGTACTGCTCGGGTAGGCTCCGCTTGGAAGTGTGCAGGCGTATACCTCGGTTCCTCCATGGCCGTCTCCGTCCGCGTCCGCATAAAAAAGACTGGGGTCGATGGCGTCGTCTTCGTTGATCAGTCCATCGCAATCATCGTCGTCGATCGTACTGCATCGCTCGTCCTGGTTTGGATTAATCGTGTTGTTTTGATCGTTGCAGTCGGTATTGTCCGTGGTGTAACCGACTGGCACACTGCAAGCAGCTTGGGTGTTGCTGGGGTCTCCGTACCCGTCAGAATCGGAGTCCGCGTAAAAAGTGGAGGCGTCTACAGCGGAATCCTCATCGATGGTACCATCGCAGTTGTTGTCGAATTGATCGCAGTATTCCATCATATTGGGATTGACCGCAGAATCGACATCATCGCAATCTTCATCGTTGTCTACGTATCCTTCAGGGGCGCTACACGCCTCGATCGTATTGTTTACATCTCCAAATTGGTCGTTGTCCGCGTCGCGGTAAAACGTCAAGAGCAGTCCCTCGTCGGTGAAATCATCGCAATCGTTGTCGATACCGTCACACTCTTCGATGCCGAAGGGATTGATCAAGGCGTCCGTGTCGTTGCAATCTCCGGTTATGGTGACGTAGCTGCTGTCCGGGGCGCAGCCGACGAGGGGTTCAACGTTGTCTCCGTAGCCATCACCATCGACATCGGGATACCACTGGCCGGTGTTCGCGTTGTCTACGACGGAGTCGCAGTCGTTGTCCAAACCGTCGCAGTCTTCCGGTGCTCCCGGATAGATCAAAGTATTTTCATCATCGCAATCGTTGGAAATCGGCGTGTAGCCATTGGGAACCTCACAAGACTCTTCGGTAATGTTGCTGTTCCCGAATCCATCACCATCGTTGTCGAGGTAAAAAATCGACATGACATCTTCATCGACTTGACCATCACAATTGTTATCTGCGGCATCGCAAATTTCAGGCATGCCGGGATTGATGTTGCTGTTCAGATCGTCACAATCCTCATCGGAAAGATAGCCGTCCCCATCCGCGTCGACGAGAACATCGTTTTCGTCGGTTGGGTCTTGCGTTGTGCCTTGATCAATTTTACCGCTCCCACCGCAGGCAAATAGAAATGAAACCATTATCGAGCGAAGCATATACCATCCTTTTTTCATAGGATTGTAGCATACGACGTGCAAACTTTAAAGAAGAAAGCGAAGTTGAATCCGTAGAATGAGGGAATATTCCCTTTTCAATGGCGGGTCATCAGTAGGCGCTCGAAACCGGAGCATTGGTGGAGTCGAGTCCTTCCATGTAGCGAATTTTCATTCCGCTATCGGTTTGCTCTGCCCTCATCATGTATGTGAAATTGTCTCCCAAACTCCAAAGAATGCGTACGGTGTCTCCTTCTGGACGCATGTCTACGATTTGAATCTTTTCCCAGTATCGTTCAGGAGCATCTTGGCATCGGCACCAAATATCGCTTCCATCGGAAAAAGGTGATTGGTATCCGACCGGCCATTCGGCTCTTCCTTCTAGCAGATCGGTATGCATCTGAATGGCTTGTGCGTGGTATTGCTCCAAAAAGACGGATGAGAAAAAACCTGAATCTTTCAGTTCGGTCAAACGTTGCTGATGTTTGGCTACATCGAGTCCAACATAGAGATCTGACGTGGGATCTTCCTTTGGGTGAAAGTCATCCAGCTTGGCCTGTGTCTCGTTCCATTTGTATACATTCTTGACGAGTTGTGTCAAGGATTGCTGTAGCTGCGTGGTATGTTGAGACAGGGCGGAGGATTGTTTTTTTTCAACATGCTGGCAGCCGACCATTGTGCTTCCCAATCCTACAATGAACAATGTATTTGAATTCATACGAATCTCCCCTTTCTATTATAAAGGCGGATATTGTTGCAAAAGGATTAGAGAACGAAGGTAAAAATAGAGATTTTCACATCAATCGTTTTTTCCCGCCGGAAAATGATTGCTTACCCCGTGACTTTGTGAGAAGGGTTTTCATTTCTCGAGTTGCAGAATAATTACGCTCCATTAAGTCAATATTCATGCTGGTAGAGAGATCGTCGTGAAAGATGTTTGGGACTGTATCGTACAAAACGAGAGAGGAGACCGCTTCCCTCTGCGGGAAAAGCTTCCCTCAAAATGCTCCGTCGTGGTCTTTTTGAGACAAGGCGAGTGCATTGAATGCTCGATTATGATTCACGAACTACAGAAATTGTACGGTCCTCTCAAGGCGTGGGATGTGCCCTTGGTGTTTGTTGCGAACGGCACCTTTGATACGATGAAGCGTCTGCGGGATCGCCTGGCTCTTTCCGATTCCGCACCGCTATTTACGGATCCATCCTTGGAGATATACCAAAAATTGGGTCTTCACTCAGGCTATGGACGCTCCTTTGGTCCCATGGGAATGTGGACAATTATCAAGGGATTTTACGATGGTTTTTCCCAAACGCGTTTGGGAACGAATCTTCCGCAACAAAGTGGTGTGGTTCTTTTGGATCCGCAGCGTAACGTTTTATGGATTCATCGCAGCGAGTATTTGGGTGACATACCGGCTGCGGGTTCCATTCTCGAGCAGGTACTTCGCTACCAAACCAACCGTACATCCCCGTCAACGATATGATGCTTCACTTTGCCAACATTTTAATCTTATGCTCCTTCATGGTGCGTGATATTCTTTTATTGCGTTTGCTGAGCATTTTGGCCGGTGTATTCTTCTCATACTACTTTCTCACGCTCCCAGAGCCTATGTACGATCCGGTTTATTGGAATGTTTTGTTTGCTTTGGTGAATACAATTCAAATTTTACTACATTGGTTCGCTGGTCGAAAAGTGCCTTTGACACCAGACGAAGTATATATCAAAGAGAATTTTTTCCCTTCGCTCCGTCCGCTTGAAATTCGCGATCTGTTCAAAAAATCCAGCAAAGAATCCTTTGCACAAGGAAAGGAATTGGTTGTGGATGCGAAGGCGTTACGCATTCTTTTGGACGGTACCGTGACGGTAAACAACACGCGATTAAGAGAAGGAGATTTCATCGGTGTAAAAGCGTATTTAAACGATGAGGAGAAAGACGATTCCGACGCGGTTGCGCTATCCGACGTCACTTGTTTGTGCTGGCCAAAGGCGAGCCTTCAATTGTGGAGTCAGGGATCTTCCGATCGACATACAATGCTTCTATCAGCTTTGAGCAAGGATTTGATCAAGAAGATGAATCGACAAACGACGAGCGTCTCCCAGGCGATACACCAAGAGTGATCGGAATCGGGATCGATAAACGAATATCTTTTTGCCGTTGAACATATGAAAGGTGTGGAAATGTATAAGAAATATGCCCAAGAGCAGTTTGGAGAATGGTTGAGGGGCTGTCGTGAAGAGAGACAGAAAAAGCGCGGTGCGCTCGCCAAGGCGATTGGCTATCAAAATCTCAGCAAAGGGTCGAACAGAATCGTACGATGGGAGAAAGGGGAGGAGGATCCCGATCCGAAGTATCACGCGGCGATCCAAGATTTTTTAGAGATTCCTCCGCGGCTTTGGGAAGAGAAAAGAGCGGTGCGAGCGCAATGGACTACTCTTGCCGAAGCGTACCAGCGGTCAAAACTCCAAGTCGAAGAGCATGTTCAAGCCTTGCTGGCCAATCATTCTGATTTTTTGTTGTCTCACCAAGAAACAATTCTTCAAACTTCGAATTTCCGTCACATACAGCTTCATGGTCTTCTTTTTTCGATGGCCTATATCGGAGGTGGGAGTACGGTTCAATTGGGCGCTCTGTTGAAAGCGTGGGGTATGGGAAACCTTCAAACCGAAAAGGTTCGAATCTTTTCCGGTGGATGTAGCCCTTTGAGCGGTCGTCATCAGATGCGCGGATTCAGTCGCACAGACCGTACCATTGGCACCTATCAAAGTCTCTTCCCGCGCGCGTCGGCTGAGATAGGGCCGATGATTGCCCTTTGCAAAAAGATGGGTATGGGCATGTCCCATTGGAGCTTGGCTCAGCTTCTCGCTCAGTTCGGCATTTCGATCGACAAGGCAGAGATTTATGCGGGACAACGACTTTGGGGCAGCTATGATTTTCATCGATCGGTTTTGAGCGTTGCGGGGAAAGAAATCTCCCTTTCCCTTTCCTTAGAAAGTGCGTTGTCTTTTCAACCAACGCATGTGGAATCCGAAGAGCATTGGGAGGCATCACGCGGTCGTCGAGTCTCAATTGGAGATATTTCTACGGGACAGTTTGGCGTATACCAGGGGGACAGATGGAGTATTCGAGAAGAAGAAGGAATATGGAGTCTAAAAGCGGGGCAATTGATCGACCCTGAAGGATTTCCAGTTTTGCGGTGGACAGCAGATATACCGACGGCAGCACAAGAGAAGTTGGTTGGCATTTGGAGGGTACAAGAGAAACCAGTGCTCCCGTAGATACCACTATCAAGCCTGTGACGGAGTGACAGAAATGTCCTTTCCAAAAAAGATAGAGGCCGCGTCGCAATCGCAACGCGGCCAGACAATCACGTCATGGGAGCTAAGCTACTTTGATTTCGATTCGTTTCGCTCGTTTGGGTAGCGTGAGCGAGAGAAGACCATTTTGATACTTCGCCGTGATACCATCAACATCTATGTTTTGATCGAGTTGAAGCTTCTTTTTAAAGTCTGATTCAGGTAACTCACCTACGAGTAACTTACCTTCGGGTAACTTTCTTTTTCCTTTGATTACCAGGGTGCTTCGTTCGACCGAAATATGAAGTGATTCTGCGTCTGTACCGGGTACGAGGGTCTGTACGAGATAGTTTTCTTGCGATTCGTATATTTTAAAAGACATGTTTTTCTCCTTGTGTGTTATTGGACGGTGATGGGGATTCGACGAGCAGCTCGTTTTGGAAGAGTGATGTTGAGTAAACCATTTTCCATCGTTGCCTGAACATTTTCGGTGTCGAGTGTTTCTCGGAACCGAAAAAGTCTTTGAAAGGTATTCGTAGAACCTCGGTTTCCGTATTTGAGAGTATATCCTTCAGGGGTGAGGGATTCTTTTTTTCCTTCTATGGAAATAGAGTTACTGGTTACCTCAAGTGAGATATCTTCTTTGTCGAATCCAACCGCTTCGAGTTGGAGGAGATAGTGATCGCCGGCGTCATATATGTCGGTAGCGGCGTTTTGTTTTGTTTTTTGGCCATAAAAAGACCGTGCAAGCATGAGATTATGCAGCATCGTAAACTCCAAAATTTTGTATAGTATTGAAATAGATTTGAAATATAGTAAAGCAGTATTTTGACTGCACTTATAATAAAGGCACGCATCTTATGAGTGGCAAGTGTTTTTTTAAATTTTATTTCTCGAAAAGCGATTCATACGTCAAATTTTCATTTCAGAGAGTTGAGAGACGGATATCTCTCCGTTCTTTTGTAAACCACAGGCTGCATCAAAAATATCCCATTCCATCTGTTTGCGGAAGAGGGGCTGAGCCTCCACGCAAATAATTCGAATGTCGCCTGGGTCTAATCGACAAATTTCCTGCACCGCCTTTAAAAGATTCGGTCCGGATAGGTGTCCGTCACCAAAATTCCATCCGAGTAAGGAGCCTGCGATGAGCTCTCCGTCTACGATTTGGTACGAATGCGCCTCTTCTCCGTCCAAAGCGGTTTCAATGAGATGTGGAAGGATTCTTCCGTGAAGATGGAGGGTACGAAATGCCTCGACACGCTGCATTACGCCGTAAACGATTTCCGGAGGATAGAGGGATTCCAATTGCTCGTGAGCGAACCGGGAAGCGCGAGGGATTTTGTCCAATTTTGGAAAAGCCTTGCGTCGGATAAGCCACGTTGTGTATGCCCAGTTACCCGCATAGTATCGCATACCGAGAAGGAAGGAGGATGTTTTGGGATATAGATTACAGTATAGCGGAACCAAAAAACACGCTGTTACAAGCCATAGAATCAGGAGGGGGGAATCGAAAGCGTAGACATGCCATCCACCATTTTGAAAGAGAAAGATACCGCTGTAAATCGTTACTGCATTCCACTCAAGGGGGACAGCGGCCGGTAAATTGGAACAGATGTATACATGAAAAATAATCATGATTCCCAAGCCAAGAGTTGTCGCTATGCCTCCTTGACCAAATAAAAGGAGAAGTGGAAACGCAAATTCCACAAGGGTTCCCAGTTGAGCCAAACGATGAGCAGAACGAGAGGGACGGAGATCGTTTGGAAAGTGTACATACAGTTGTTTTCGGATTCTCGGATGTTTGAGAATTGGACTGTTGGACGTCATTGCACAAAGTACGGAAGGAAAGTGCGGTGTGCACTTTGACAGGGCAGCCCATAACCAAATCGAACTCTGTACAATCATGGCACCGGCGATCCCTTCTTCTCCAAAAGCGAAACAAATCAAAATGACTCCGTAATGCT
>JAYYRF010000574.1:0-6526 GCA_036127535.1 Myxococcota bacterium
AAACATCTTTTACCGAGGAGGTCAACGATAAACATCCCAAAAAAAATAACGCAGCCGTTAGAATATTCATAATTGGGATCAAGATCTTCGAATCGGTCAGTACACTGGGCATCCACCCGAGGTGCCAAACAAAAATGGCCAGCATAATACGGAAAAAAACACACAACAATGCGCCCAAAAACAAATACTGCGCTGACCGGATGGGAATCCACAGGCGAACAACAAACATCGAAGCAACGCAAAACAATAAATGTAAGAAACTTCCCCACAAGAACACGCTAGACCTCGCGCTCGAAAGACCGCCCCATCAAAACCAGACCGGTAAGAAGAAGTCCCGCCGCTATAAGACTGAGAATTTCCAGCAAGAGAACATATGTAAAATCTTTCTCGACCAAAACCATCTGTTGGGTTTGTAAGATTCTCTCCAGCACATGAAGGGCGTGCAAACAGGCGAATATACAAAAAGAAATGATTAGCGGCCGCACCTCTACACGACCGTGATGAAATTTCGCCAGTAAGACAAATGCACTCACCAGATACAAACCAGCACAAAGAGTATAGACGATTCCCAACAGCACATCGCACTCCGACGAAAAGATTGTACAGAACCAAAGTGGCCGATGTGCTCCTTAACCTCTGAATCGGTAACTCGTCGTTTTTTGGTACAAATATCTTTGACTCCGATTATGATGGATAAAAGGAGGCCACATGAATCAAAAACGGGTACAAATCGCAATTGTAGGTGCCGGCCCTTCGGGCTTTTACGCCGCGCGTGCATTGTCGAAAGAACTAAACCGCCCCCACCGAATCGATATCATCGATCGGCTACCCACTCCCTTTGGACTGGTTCGAGGGGGTGTCGCACCGGATCACCAAAGCATCAAGCGCGTTTCGAAGAGCTATGAACGACTCCTGCGGAACGACTCGATACGCTTCATCGGTAACATCTGCCTTGGAAGAGATCTGACACGTAAGGACTTAGAGCGCTATTACCACGCCATTATTTACGCTACGGGCAATGAATCTGCCCGCTCTCTCCATATCCCCGGCGAAGATCTCGACGGGGTTCACTCCGCAACCGAATTCGTCTTTTGGTATAACGGCCATCCGGACTATCGAAATTGCCAATTCCGTCTCGAAGAGGCAAAACGGGTTGCGATCATAGGAAATGGAAATGTCGCTCTGGATGTCGCCCGCATATTGGCCAAAAAGACAACGGAGTTGGCGCACACGGACATAGCGGACTATGCCCTGCAAAAACTGTCTAACGCTTCAATTGAGGAAATTATAATCGTGGGTCGCAGAGGGCCAGCCCAAAGTTCTTTTTCTCCGAAGGAACTTCAAGAACTTGCGAGTGTGAACGGTATCCAATTTATCGTCAGTCCCCGAGACATACAGCAGTCCCAAAAGCCGGACAATTTACAATGGGTCGAAGCATATGCGTCTGCGAGTGCCAAAAAGAACCTCTCCTTTCTGACAGAACAAGCGGAGCAGTCCAAAGAGAATGGCGGTCGCAAAGTACGCGTGCTCTTTCATCTTTCTCCCACCGCTTGCATCGGTTCGGACAACAAACTCACCCACCTTTGCCTCAGAAGAAATGCACTGCTCGAGAAAGGCAGCCGTATGTCTGCAATCGCCACCGACGAAAAGCATTCGGAGCCCATTGATTTGGTCTTTAAAGCAATCGGATATCGCGGAATTCCTATCCCTTCCGTTCCGTTCGACCATAGCAAGGGCATCATTCCCAACGTAGACGGGCGCGTCGTAGAATCACTCACCGGTCGTCATCTGCTTGGCAATTATGTTGTTGGGTGGGCAAAACGAGGCCCAAACGGTTTGTTGGGTACCAACAGACCCGATGCGGAAGCGACCGTGACTTTGCTTTTGGCCGACATAGAGACGCTTCTCCAGCATTCCAAAAAAGATGACATCCTGCCGGAAATCAGGGAAAAAGGACTTCGATGCGTATCCAAAGATGACTGGAACCGGATCGATCAAGAGGAACTGCGACGCGGAAAGAGCAAAGGCAAAATTCGAGAAAAATTTACCGATACTCAGGCTTTGCTGGCCTTTTTGGAAACATAAAAAAGGCCACTTACAACGCTTCGTGGCGATGGCTTCTCCCCGTCGATTCCGATAAACTCTTTTCGTAAGTCTTGCCCGAAGCTACACAAAGAAGTATTTTAAAACAATCATTAACTTTGATCTCCTCGAGGTTTCGATCTATGTTTCTTCTGTTTTATTTTCTATGCATATTTTTTAGCCATGCTACTCCCACAACACCAGAAGGGGTCGCCAAAGAGCAACTGCGCAATGCAGAGACGTGGTATTATCTCGCTCGCCTGACGGAAAACGATAAATCCGCCCACGAATTATCCAAAGAAGCGTATGAGGAAGCCATCGAGAAACTCAAAGGGATTAACACTTCCGAGGCTAATCATCTTCGTCAGCAAGCCCAAAGGGGGCTCAACCAAACGGTATCCAGAATCGACAATGCACACGACACGGTTCGTAACGTTCTTTGGCCGATTTGGTGGATTACCGAAGAGGATCCGACAGTCGAATGGTACGACGATCTCTACATGAAAGCGACTGAGATATCGTGGAATCTCGTATCGCATCAAATGGATCAACTCAAAAACCCAACCCGTATTCCCGTCATTACCCGTGCGTCTCGCAACGCACAACTCCCTGCCAAAAGCCTGATCGACGACCCCGAAATGACAATCGAGGATCGCACCGGACTGCTTCGCGATGAGTTGCTCAGCTATGCCGATATGACGAACAATCTCTACGGTGTTTCCGATGATATGGGATCACGGATCTTTGAAAATCTATGGCCTAAAATCATCTCACAACAAGATCTAACGACCGAAGACCTACAGACAATCGGTCAGAACCTTTCGACCAACAAGGTCATGATTCTCGATATCGAAATTATCGATGAAATTCCCATGCGCGAAGGGCATGCATCCGTCGTTCGACTCAACACCCAAGCCCATGTATGGAATACCGATAACGGTACACTGCTGCATCATATTTACGTGCAAGGTATTGGGCAAGACGTTCGCTCTCAAAATTTCATGGCCGTTTTATGGGTTTTAACCCTATTTGCCATTGCGATGGGAACCACCATTTTACGAGCCCGACTTCTGAATACAAGCGAAAGTGAGTTGAATTGGAGTGGAATTGCCGGAATTGCCTTTGTCGCCTTTATCGGGGGCTCCTTCCTCGGTGAGTTTGCCGGAGAGGTCAGCTCTGAATTCTTACAAGATTGGGGAACCCCCTCTTTCTTGCGAGAACTTGACTATGTATCCATTCCTTACCCTCCGGTCTTTATATGGCCATTTGTACATGGTGCGGTGGTCATGGTCGGCCCCTTGTTCATTTTGGCCTGGGCGAGCATTAAAATGGGAGATTACATCGAAAAGTTTGTCGATGATCCACAATCCCACATGTCTATCATCGCACCCGCTGCCCAAGCAGGTGCAACAACATGGATGTTCTATCCGTTGGTCGAAGCCGTACCCGTCAAAGGCTTGTGGACGGCTCTTCCACTTTCTGCAGCTGCGATTATCACATCCTTTGTGATAGCCGTTCCCCTATCCGGCGTACTGAGTGGGCGCGTCATACAGCGAAAAACAATTATTGGATTGGCTGTCGGCACCTTGGCGCTGCTACAACTTCTCCCCATTGGAATGTATAACGACAACGTATGGCTTGCGACGCTCATCGGAGCCTTGTCCGTGGTCTTTATCTCTTGGTATCTCGGTAAGGAGACCTTGGTCCATGCGCCACCGGAAAAAGCGGTGGAGTCCGTCGACGATGATATCGTCCTCGAAGTTTCCGAACAAATCGGCTCTTTGGAAGAGCCTACGTGGCTCGACATCACGCAAGATCAAAACATCGTAGAGCAGCTTCAACAAAATCGACACATCCACATCGATGGTATCTCAAAGTACGGAGCGACCCGAACACTTCGGGAAATCGAAAAGCAACTCCAGCAAAGAGGCTCTAAAACCATCATGATTACGCTGAACGAACCGTCTGAGCTCGTTGACAATCCATATGGACTCATCTCCGATATATATGCCCAAATCGGGATCCGAAACCTAAATCTTGCCAGTCAAGAAGAATTTAATCGAACATTTCAAGAGGGCATACTGCAAACCGAAAGTTTGGTCGCCATGTTTCCCGGATTTGGTCCCATTGTCGACGTCTTATCTGAATCGGAAGGCGGAGGAGACTTCTTGCGTTCTCGCGTCATCGAAGACGGGGCGAAAGTGCTGATCGAAGCCTTTGACGAACACGGAATCCAAGTGGTCTTTTTAGAAAATCTCCATTGGGCAGATCCATCGAGTTTGGAGGTTTTGGAACGATTCTTTGAGATGTGTCCTCAACCACCATCTTTCATTTGGAACACGACCTTCCAAGAAGAACCCCACTTGATCTCTCTCCACCAAAAGATCAAAGATTTGCAACCCTTGACGCACTTTAAACTCCCCAGACTCAACCTCGAACAAGCCAAGGCGTTCATTTCGAATGCCGGTATTCAACGGTTTCCCGACGAATTACTGGATACGCTCATCTCCGCATCCGACGGTTCGGTTGGCGGCCTCCACCTGCTCCTTCTTCTAATGAAAGAGAACGAACTGCTGGTTCCCCACACGTTCAATAACCGTATCATTTACACTCCCATACAAAACATTACTTCTGAGATGCTTTGGGAGAGTCTACCCCAAGATCTGCAAGAACAAGAACTCAATCGTTTACAAAGCCTCAGCCGAGAGACACTCTTCGTCTTGGAATGTGCCGCATTGTGTGGCAGCACATTTAGTATCGACGAATTGGAGGCCGGCAGCGATCGAAGCAAGCAAGACATATTACTCAAACTCGAAGAGATCGAACGTCTCAATCCGCCTGTGATCGAAGATTTACCCTCTGTCGATCGACACTTCCGATTCGTGAACAACCTCACCCGAATCGCCCTCGTGAAACGATTGACGCTCGCTTCCAAAGACACCATGAGAGAATTGGCGAAAAGCGTGCATCAAAGTATCTTGAAAAAGCATGTCACGGATGACATTCTCTCTCCGGAGAAAAGCATTCATCACGCGATGCCGCTCCAAAACACCGCCCATATTTTGTGCCCTGCACTGCTTGCGCTCTTGGAGCAGTTCGCACAAAAATCCGCCTGGCCTGAGATTATCAAAGTCTACACGGCACTGCGCACCCGCATTGAACAATACGATGCACCGGTGCAAAAGCTCAAGATCGACATTATCGCGGCCAAGGCATTCCGTTTTACCGGTGGCCAACAAAACCGAGATCGCGCACAAGAAATCTTGCAAAAACACATTCAAAATCCGGCTCTAAACCTTACAGAGCAATCAGAACCAACTCTCTTCTCGCTATTTTTCACGCTTTGTGAAACCATCTTTGAGGAAAAAGACGTAGAGGAATTACAAGATCTACACACCTTGTGTACAGAAAATCTAGAAAAGCCCTTCTCTCCCCTTTTACACGAGATCTTCCGATTCTACCAATCCTTTGCCCACAGCGTTATCAATCGAAACACTCCGATGCTCGACGATTTACAATCGATACTCGAGCGTTTACAGACCATTCCAGAACCCCATTCGCACGAATACCGATTCTTTTATGCCGTCGTGTTTCAGACCTTCGCCAATAAGTCTTGGTATGAGAATCTTCCGGAAAGAGGTGATCCCGACGGCTTTGAGAAGCAAAAAGCACTCTTCCAAGATACGGTTTTGCCCCGACTCGACGAGGCGCTTACCCTCAAAAAAGATCTCAACGACGTTCAAGGTATGGCCATGAATTACGGCATGCGCGGTGCCATCTATCTGTTCAACCTTAGAGAAGGCTCCAAAGCGCTGCACGCGTTCACAGAAGATTGGAATCTTGTAGAAGAAAACAACTTGAGCAGCGATAAACCGGGCATGCTCAATAAGCTTAGTCTAACGCACAAACTGCTCAGCTCAGACTCCAGTGCCGCAAAAGAGGATCAGCAAGCTTCGTTCCGAAAAGCCCAAGAACTCGCCCTCGAAGCGCTTCACCTCGCACAAGAATTAGAGCGCGAATGGGATTTTGCCTTTGCCCTTTCCAACACGCTGGATCTCGCTCTACAAGAGGCGACGATCATGCAAAGCGATTCGCTCTCCGAAGCGACCATGAACAATCTCCAAACGCTGGGAGAATATGCAACATCAGAGGAATATTGGAATCGAAAAGCACCCGTATTCTTAAAGGGAGATATCTATCAAAAGGCATCTGCCTTACCCGAATTTCCGTGGACGAGTACCGTCGTTCAGTGTACCAAGCCACCAGAAGCAGATACCTAACGTCGTGCAAGAGATTCCTTTGCACCTGTCCCATTGAAAGCATGCGCCATTTTATCAATTCTCAAACCGCCATTACCGAAGCCGCGCTCCTAACGATTGCGCACTTACCGACGCGAAGTCTCGAAGCCATTGTTGAGCCAGCGTTTTGGCAAAAGTTAACGGAT